>NZ_JAAKVR010000004.1:0-233981 GCF_049175755.1 Aeromonas sp. 600282
CGGTAGTTCAGTCGGTTAGAATACCGGCCTGTCACGCCGGGGGTCGCGGGTTCGAGTCCCGTCCGCTCCGCCACTAATTTGAAGGCCTTCCCTGATGGGAAGGCCTTTTTGCTATGGGCGGTTTTTGCCCATAAGTCCCACGGGTTTGCACACCAGAACCAACACAAAGCCCAGTCTGACGACTGGGTTTTGATGTTTTTAGCCTGCTGGTGAGCTGCCGACATCCCACCGCGATGGCAATACCTTCCCCCTGTTGGCGCTCTTGCTACTGTTTCCAGCTCTGTATCGCATCACACCCCACCTGCATGACGATTAAATCAGGCCATCTTGCAACGGTACGTCATCGCTTCCACTTGTTTGTGTAATCCCCTTTTTTACTTATGGATTTATTCCATTAAAACAGTCTCTTATCAAGAATGAGCGATTCTGCTGCAGGAATACCACATGAATCAAATGATAATGATTATTGTTTGAATGATTCTGGCGAGGTCGTTACAATGCGGGCTGATTAATAAAGTGCTTTTCAAATGAGCCTTTTCTAATGCTGCGTCTGGCCGGATGCTAGGGCGTTGTAATGAGTGAAATAAGGGAATACGTCACCTTCCTACTAATAATGTTCAGGCTAAAACATGACAACAGTGAAACCGAACAAGCTTGCCTTGTTGATCTGCTCCCTTCTTGCGACCCAGGCCTATGCTGCCGAACAAGAGGTGATGGTCGTCACCGCTTCCGGCTTCCAGCAGAAGATTGAAGACTCTGCCGCCTCCATCTCCGTGATTACCCGTGAGCAGCTGGAAAAGCGGGCCTATCGCGATGTGACTGACGCCCTGAAGGATGTTCCCGGTGTGGTGGTGACCGGTGGTGGCAGCAGCAGTGATATCAGCATTCGCGGTATGGGCTCGAAATACACCCTGATGCTGGTTGATGGCAAGAAGGTGGATAGCCGTGGCACTCGCCCGAACAGCGATGGTCCGGGTATCGAGCAGGGCTGGCTGCCGCCACTGCAGGCGATTGAGCGCATTGAGGTCGTCCGTGGTCCCATGTCATCCCGTTATGGTTCCGATGCCATGGGGGGCGTGATTAACGTCATTACCCGCAAGACCACCGGTCTGGCTTGGCAGGGCTCGGTTCACGCTGATTCGACCTTCCAGGAGAACAAGGATGCCGGCAATAGCTTCCAGACCGATGCCTATACCGCAGGTTCACTGATCGATGGCGTGTTGGGGCTGCGTTTCCACGGTCAGCTTGCTCATCGTGGTGAAGACAAATTTACCCAGGGTTTTGCCGAGCAAGAGACTCGCAGTGGCACGGCGGTGCTCAGCTTCAAGCCTGATGACCATAACCGCTTCGATCTGGAAGCCAGTCGTAGTCTGCAGGATCGGGATCGCACGGCCGGCAATTCGCTGGCTGCCAAGGCGAAAGATAGCCTTAACCGATACGAGCGCACCAACTATGCGCTGACCCATGATGGTCAGTATGATTTCGGCTCTTCCAGCAGCTATCTGCAGCAGGAGACCAACACCAATCCCGGCCGCCAGATGGAGCTCACCAACACCATCGCCGATACCCACACCCAGTTCATTCTGGGGGATCACTACCTGAGCGTCGGTGGGCAGTATCGTTATGAGGATCTGCACGATCAGGGCAATACCCTGAAAGTGGCCAACCCTGCCGAGCAGCTGACCCGCTGGAGCTGGGCGATGTTTGTCGAGGATGAGTGGTCACTCACTGACAGCTTTGCCCTGACCGGTGGCGCCCGCATGGATCGGGACCAGAACTACGGTTCTCACTGGAGCCCGCGTCTCTACGGCGTTTGGCATCTGGATGATAGCTGGACCCTGAAAGGAGGCGTATCGACCGGTTACCGCTCTCCTGACTTGCGAATGTCGGCGGCCAACTGGGGTCAGGTCACCGGTGGTGGCAGCCTGGATGGTATGCTGGTCGGTAACCCGGACCTCAAACCCGAGACTAGCGTGAGTGAAGAGATCGGCCTGCTGTGGAACGGTCATCAGGGCTTCAACGCCGGGGTTACCCTGTTCAACACCGACTTCAAGAACAAGATCTCCGAAGTGCGTCGCTGCACCAGCAAGAGTGATCCCGCCTGTACCCTCAATGGTCACAGTTATGACTTCATCAGTGATCGGGTCAACGTCGACAAGGCGAACATGCGCGGTGTCGAGGGGATGATGGATTGGGCCATCAATGAGGATTGGTCGGTCAGCTCCAGCTACACCTTTACCCAGTCCGAGCAGAAGAGTGGTCCACTGGCGGGTCATGCCCTCAACCAGATGCCCCGTCACATGTTCAACGGCAGTGTTGACTGGCAAACCACCGAGGATCTCAGCCTCTGGTCACGGGTAAACTTCCGTGGCGAGACCTCCGAGTACCTGAGCCGGGTCAAGATGGCGGAGGGGACTCCTTCCTACACCTTCTTTGACATGGGCCTGGTCTACAAGGCCAACAAGCATCTGGATCTGACCGCCGGGGTCTATAACCTGTTCGACAAGATGGTGGATTACAGCAGCTATGGCACTGTACTGGATGGTCGCCGCTACAACCTGGGCGTGACCTACAACTTCTGATAGGGAACCTGTCATGCGGCCGCCATCTTCTGATGGTGGCCGTTTTTATTGCGCGTCCGTCAGGGTGCTATGCCTGATAGGAGGCGGCTTGCCAGGTATTGCGCCCCCGTCCCTTGGCCTGATACATGAGGGCATCAGCCTGCCGTAGTAGCTGGTCGGCATCAGCCTCTCTCTCTGCGGCTACCCAGACTGCCCCGGTGCTGATGGATAGTGTCACTGCACTATTGTCGGTGTACAGAGTTTGTTGATTGCACTCCTGACAGAGGCGTTTGGCCCACTGCTCTGTCTCTGCCAGCGTGGCCAGCGGCAGCAGCAGGCAAAACTCCTCGCCGCCGATGCGGGCCAGCAGAGCCTCTTCGGGCAACAGGTTGGTCACAGTCGTGGCCAGCTTTTCCAGCAACAGATCCCCGATGCCATGACCAAAGCGGTCATTGGTCTCCTTGAAGTGATCCACATCGAACAGCAGCAGAGCACAGGGATCCCCACTTGCCAGCTGTTGCTCCATGGCAGGCATGAATGCCCGTCGGTTGAGCAGGCCGGTCAGGGGGTCGGTACTGGCTTGTTTCTCCAGTCTGGCGTTGGCGCGGCTCAACTCGGTGGTGCGGCTGGCAACGGCGCGGCGCAATTGCACTATGTAGGCCACCATGATCAATGCCCCAGCAAGCAGTAGCCAGGGACCGAGATGGATGGGGTAGACGGTTTCGACATGCATCCACTTGCGGATGATCCGCTCCCGATCGCTCTCTTTGAGCTTGGCGAACCCCTCTTCCAGCCGGTTTAACAGGGCAAGGTCGCCCTTTCTCACCGCAAAGCGGATCTGGTCAGTATAGAGGTGGCGAACCGGAATAAAGCGGGTGGGATCGTCCGAGGTATAGATGTAGAAGTTGGCGACCTGCAGATCGGCGATAAAGGCCTTAATGTCGCCCCGAAAGGCCGCCGCCAGCAGGGTGTCATTGTCGTCGAAGGTCTGCAGTTGGGTGCCGGGGAAGTAGCGTCTGGCGTAATACTCCTCGTAGCCACCGGCTACCACACCGACCGTTTCATGGAGCAGGTAGTAGTGGACATCGGTGCCGCGCAGTTCGCTCGAGAAGAAGAGTTGGGAGTCGAGCTGGGCGAGAGGCCGGCCATAGTCGAACAGTTTGTCCCGCTCCGGTGACCAGAGCAGTCCGGCGTGAACATCCGCTTTCCCCTCATGGAGCAGGTCGAGAGAGCCTTGCCAGTCGACCAGCCTGAACTCGATCTTCTGGCCGGTGACCCTGGCATATTCACGCCACAAATCGATCAGCAGGCCATCCGGCTGGCCCGACTCATTGATATAGGAGAAGGGCTGCCAGGCTTTGGAGTTGGTAATGATGATCGGCTCTTCCGGGGCTTTGGTCCAGGCAGGCAGGGCAAGGGCGAGCAGCAGGAGCCCCCATCCGATACTGACTATGACTCCTGTCCTGGAAGAGGCCATCCTTGCTCCAATCCGTTGCCGTATACCGTCCCGTGGTCACAGATTATCACCGTCTTTCTGATCGAAGAACAAGCGCTCAAATGATGAAGTTTGCATGATGTAAACGGCGCCATGACAAGGTCGGCGGATAGAGTGACTACTTACAGCGGCAGGCTGATCCGCGCCTCCAGCCCACCTTGTGGCCGATTGAGCAGGGTCAGTTCGCCGCCGTGCTGATGCACCAGGGTACGGGCAATGGAGAGCCCCAACCCGACACTGCCGGACTCGGTATTGCGCGCTTCATCGAGCCGCACAAAGGGTTTGAATACATCCTCCAGCCGCGCAGGATCGATTCCCGGCCCGTTGTCACAGACCCGGATCAACAGCTCCTCCTTGCAGCGCTCCAGCGACACTTCGGCGCTGCCGGCATATTTGATGGCGTTGCCGATCAGGTTCTGCAGCACCCGGCGCAGGGTGTTGGCCCGGCAGGCGTAGACCTCTTTGCCCTCCGCCAGACAGGTGACCGGCTGGCCGGTATCAGCGTAGTCATCGCACAGGCTGACCAACAGGCTGACCAGATCCAGCTCGCGGGTAGCCTCCTGCTGTCCCTCCTCGCGGGCAAAGCTGAGGGTCGCCGCCAGCATCTGCTCCATCTGTTGCAGGGTCTGCTGGATCCGCTCCTTGTCCTCGCTATCGGCCAGAAATTCGGTACGCAGCCGCAGGCTGGTGATGGGGGTGCGCAGATCGTGGGAGATGGCCGCCAGCATTCGGGTTCTGTCCTGCACGAAGCGGTCGAGCCGGGTGTGCATCCGGTTGAAGGCCTGAATCGATTCGCGGATCTCGGTCGGCCCCTCCTCTTTCAAGGGCTCGATATCCTCGCCCCGTCCGAGCCGATCTGCGTTGCCTGCCAGCTGCTTGAGCGGGCGAGTGGCACGGCGAAACAGCAGCACCATCAGCCCGATCACCAGACTGGCGACCAGCATAAGATTGAGGGTGGTTTGCCACGACCAGCTGCCCGCCTCCTTGTCGACCAGTGAGCTGAACTGCAGCCAACCTCCCTGCGGCAGTTCGATGGAGCCATAGAGCCGCATGTCGCGTGATGGGGGCGGTGGCCCCTTGCGATCCCGCATCATGCGGGCGTGATGCTCCCAGGCTTTGCTGCGCTGGGCATCCTCTTTCAGCTCGGCGCTGATCTCTATGGTGAGACCCTGCGGGTAGCCGAGCCGAGAGCGCACCAGCTGCTCGAAGCGGGGGCTGCGATTATCCGGTTGCAGTGGTTCGTCTGAGAGGCGCAGCAGCAGGGTTTCGCTGCGGCTCGCCTTGAGGATCTCGTCATAGAGAGATGGGGGTGATAGAGAGAGCAGCCTGACCACCGAGATGATCCGCTGCATGGCGTTGCGGCTGTTGACGAAGCCAAGCGCCTCCTCCCGATCCGAGCGGTAGATCTGGATGCTGAGCAGCTGGATCAGGATCAGCCCCGCCAGCGCCACCAGAATGATCTGGCCTGTCAGCCCCTTGGGCCATATTTTTGCCCACAGTCGTTTCAAAAAGGTCACCGCTTATGCCTGCGTCACGTCGGCGGAGAACATATAGCCGCCACCCCAGATGGTCTTGATCAGCTCCGGATTCTTGGGATCCCGCTCCAGCTTGCGGCGCAGTCGACTCACCAGAGTATCGATGGCGCGATCGAAGGCCACCGCCTCGCGGCCACGGGCCAGATCCAGCAGTTGATCCCGGCTCAGCACCCGTTGCGGGCGTTCGAGAAACACCTTGAGCAGATCGAATTCGGCGGTGGAGAGGCTGAGGCCCACCCCATCCTCATCGACCAGCTCCCGGCGATTGACGTCGAGCAGCCAGCGATCGAAGCGCAGATCCCGGGTCAGGGTGTCAGCGGCAGGTTGTGTCTCGGCTTGGGTGCGGCGCATCACCGCCTTGATCCGCGCCAGCAGCTCGCGCGGGTTGAAGGGCTTGGCCAGATAGTCATCGGCCCCCATCTCCAATCCGATGATGCGGTCGGTCTCTTCCCCCATGGCAGTGAGCATGATGATGGGCAGGTTCGATTTGACCCGCAGCTCGCGGCAGAGGGTCAGACCATCTTCACCCGGCATCATCAGATCCAGCACCAGCAGGTCGAACTCCCGCTCCTCCAGCAGTCGCTTCATCTCCTTGCCATCCCGGGCGCAGCTGACCCGCAGGCCGTGCTGTTCCAGAAAGCGTTTCAAGAGATCGCGGATCTCGCTGTGGTCGTCGACCACCAGAATGTGGGTGTTGCCCTGGTTCATGAATACCTCCCCTTCTTGGCGTTGGCCCGAGTATACGAAAATCCGGACGGCGGTTTGTGTCAAAGTGTGCCAGATCCGCACGATGCCACACTCTGCTACAAAAAAGGGCGATGCTGGCAAAGTTCAGACACCGATAGGGTGTTTACTTGAGGGCAAGGCAAGAGCGCCGAACCAGAATCATCCCTACAGGAGATAGACCATGAAAAAGCTGACCAAAACCCTGCTGACCGCCACCCTGATCCTTGGCCTGCCGCTGGGTGCCTATGCAGCCAGTGAAGCAGCCCCCACTGGCCAGCCCGGTGCCATGGTGGATTGCCCGATGGACGGTGGTGGCATGATGGGTGGCAAACACCACGGTGGTCGCCACGACAAGATGGCCCGCATGCAGAACATGACCCCGGAGCAGATCCAGGCCAACCTGCAGCAACGTTATGACCGCGTTGAAGATCCGGCCAAGAAGGCGGAGTTTATCAAGAAGCTCAACGAGCGTGCCGCCGGTATGACCAAGCACGCCGAAGCGATGAAGCAGTTCGCCGAAGCGAACCAGTAACAGCGCCAGCTGTTATCAACCCAAGGGTGGCCGAGGCCACCCTTTTTGTGTTTACTGCGTTGAGTAGCAGATTGGTTAAACGCTGGTGATAGCCAATAAAAGAGGGGAGCCTGATGCTCCCCCTCTTGCTATCTGTGCCGGTGCGGGTGTGCAACCGACTTCACCGGACGAGCGAACTTAGCCCTGAGCCTTGTCGGTCAGGTCTACTTTCTTGACGGTTTCGCCTTCGAACTTGATGACCACGTTTTTCTTGGCTGCGTCGGTATCTTTCAGCAGGGTTTTGGTGGTTTCTGCCAGCAGCGGAGAGGCCTTCTTCAGGGCATCCAGGTCATAGGTCCACACTTCCAGACCGGCCTCGGTCTTGGTAGAGGCAGGAGCGCCCAGTTTCTCTTTGACTGCCTGCTTGTTGGAGCCGCCTTCTTTGATATCCAGCGCCTTTTTGATGGCTTCGTTGGATGCGCTGTCCATGGCACCGGATACGGCAGTGCTGGCCGCATCCTTGACGCTGCTGGTGACGCTGTCGGTCAGCGAATCCATCAGGCCGGCATTGGCAAACAGGGGCAGGGTGGTGAGGGCAACCAGCAAACTCTTTTTCATTTTCTACAGCTTCCATGGGTTCAATGAGGCGGCTATGAAATCAGCAAAGATAGTGGGCGTCAAGTGAGGCATGAAATTAACATTTCTGTTAACTGGATCTCATTTCTCACCAGCTGCAAACAGTTTTGGGATCTCCCGCACCAGCCAGCTTTTGGCCTTGCCCATGGTGTCTCGCCGCCAGGCCAGCACGACCTGGATCTGATGGCGATATTCGGGGCTGATCACCTTGAGTCGTCCGGCCCGGATGTCCTCCTCAATCCAGCTCTGTGGCATGGTGCCGACCCCGATCCCTGCCAGCAGGGCATCCCGTTTCTCCGTCATGGTGCTGACGGTGAGGCGCGGCTGCTTGTCCAGCAGGCGGTAGGTGAGCACCGGCTTGCGCAGCGCGGTATCGGCGACCGCGATGGCGCGGTAGCGGCGCAGGGTCTCGTCGGCCAAGGGTTCTGGCTCCTGATGTAGCGGATGATCGGGATGGGCGACGTAGAGCATCACCTCGTCCTTGATCACCTGATGCTTGATGCCGGTCATCATGATGTCCGGATTGATGGAGGAGATAAGCAGGTCGGCGCGGCCATCTTCCAGACACTCCCAGCTACCCGCCAGCACCTCGGCCCGCAGCCGCAGTCGGGTATCGGTCTGCTCGGCCAGTTTCTCCACCAATGGGTAGAGGGCCTGCACCGGGACCAGCGCATCGACGGCGACTGTGATGTCGGTCTCCCAGCCACGGGCCAGCGCCCGAGTTTCGCCTACCAGATGTTCGGCTGCCTCCAGCAGCACCCGGCCGCGCTCCAGCAGCATGCGCCCCGCCGGGGTGAACTTGGTGCGGTGGCCGCTGCGGTCAAACAGCATGGCATCCAGTTCGTCTTCCAGCTTCTGCACCGTATAGCTCAATGCCGAGGGCACCTTGCCCAGCTCGTCGGCCGCCGCCGCAAAGCTGCCGCGGCGGTCGATGGCATCCAGCACCCGGATTGCCTCCAGGGTCAGCGCCCGCTCCTTGTTCGATTCCTTGGCCATTCCTCACCTTCAATTTTTTTGAATATGTTTGCCAGTTTATCTCGCTAACAAGTTAGGTCATGTCACTTTAATATTCAATCAACGCTTAGGCAGGAACGTCGAGCGGCCAAATATGCGGGTAGTTCCGCACTGTGACACACCAAATCGGTCTGTCTGATGTCGGTGAAAGAACAACACACTATTTGAATAACCTCTTGCATGGATGCATTGATTCTGGCCGAAAAGGCCTTGGCAATGACATATAAAACAAGAGAGTGAATGAACATGAAAAACGTAATCAAGATGCTGGCCGTTGCAGGCCTGATGACCACAGGTTTCGCCCAAGCTTCCGTACCGGCTGACTTCAATGCCATGCCCGGCGTGCTGTTTGTGAACTGGAACGCCACTGCCGCAATGGATGGCAAAGCCAATCCGATGCTGGAAGTGCGTGACGAGTCTGGCGATCTGCTGGCATCAGTCCACGCCAACCTGACTGGCACCCAGCAGGTACGGATCCCAAGCCGTACCCAGGGCAACCTGACTGTCAGCCTGGCTGACCAGAGCAGCGAATACCGTATTCCGTTCGGCATCGGTAGCGGCAAACAGCGTTAATCAACCGTCCCGGTAGGTGAGGAGCAGACCATGATGCAATTGAGAGCCGCAGAAGCGCGGGGCAAGGCCAACTTTGGCTGGCTGGACGCGCGCCACAGTTTCTCCTTCGGTCACTACTATGACCCGGAGTGGATGGGGCACTCGGTACTGCGGGTGATCAATCAGGATCTGGTTGCGCCGGGTGGCGGATTCGCCACCCACCCTCACGCCAACATGGAGATCCTCACCTGCGTGCTGCAAGGCACCATAGAGCACAAGGACAGCCTCGGCCATGCCGAGCAGATCCCGGCAGGGGATTTCCAGCTGATGAGCGCAGGCAGCGGGATCCGCCACAGCGAGTACAACCCCTCGCAGACGGATCCTCTCTCCCTGTTGCAGATCTGGATCGAGCCGAACGAGTTCGGCACGCCACCCGGATATCAGCAGAAGAAGATCGAGTCCAGACCGGGCATGACGCTGGTGGCGTCACCGGATGGCGAGGCGGGATCGCTGCGGATCCGCCAACAGGCCCGCGTATGGCGGCTGGAACTGGCCCCGGGCGAGACGCTCGAATGGGCACTGGCTGGCCGACACGGTTACCTGCAGATGATTTCAGGGGAGCTGACCGCCAACGGTCTGGCTGCCCGACCCGGCGACGGGGTACTCAGTCGTGATGAATACCGGTGGGAGCTGGTTGCGACCAGTGCCAGCCAAGCTCTGTTATTTGACCTACCCTGAAGCAGTCAGCGGTGATGTGACACAAACGAGGAATATGAAATGGACAAGATGAAAGATGTAGCGCTGCTGGCGGGTCGTGTACTGCTGGCGCTGATGTTCGTAATGGCGGGCTGGAGCAAGATCGGCGGCTATGCCGGTACTCAGGGCTATATGGAGGCGATGGGTGTACCCGGCTTTATGTTGCCGCTGGTGATCCTGCTTGAGCTGGGTGGTGGCCTTGCCGTCGTGCTCGGTCTCTTTACCCGCAGCCTCTCCGTGCTGCTGGCCGGTTTCACCCTGATGGCTGCCTTTATTTTCCACTACCAGCCTGCCGAACAGATGCAGATGCTGATGTTTATGAAGAACGTCTCCGTCGCCGGTGGTTTCCTGGCGCTGGCGGCGGCCGGAGCAGGGGCTTTCAGTGTGGATGCCCGTCTCGGCAAAAACTGGTAATGCCCTGAAGAGTCAAGTTTTCCAATGCCTTTTGGCCGGTGCCCTGCACCGGCTTTTTTCTGTCTGCGTTTTCCGGGGCGATGAGGCAGCTGCACAAATCTGCGGTCCCCCTCATGGTTCAGCGGTTTGCCCGCCTGCTGGCCACAAGTGCCTTTTGCATCTTATCCCCCGATCCCCGACAATTCCCTCTCTTGTGAAGTGACGGAAATGGCTCGCCTTTTCCCTCGCCCCCTCTCATCCACAGGCGGGAATTGCTCATGTTTACCCTCTACCACTCCAATCAGCTGGATCTGCTCAAAGAGCTGCTGGTGAGCCGCATCCGGCAGGCCCCCCTCTCTCACCCCTTCGATCGGGAGCAGATCTTGGTGCAGAGTCCGGGCATGGCCCAGTGGCTCAAGCTGGAGCTAGCCAAAGCGTTTGGCATTGCCGCCAATATCGACTTTCCGCTGCCCGCCAGCTTTATCTGGGAGATGTTCACCCGGGTGCTGGCAGATGTGCCGCGCCAGAGCCCCTACAACAAGGGATCCATGAGCTGGCAACTGATGACCATTATGCCTGCCTTGCTGGATCGCCCCGCCTTTGCCCCGCTCGCCGCCTATCTGGGCGGTGGAGAGGACGAGGATCCCGCCCAGGATCCCGAGCAGGTGCGGCTGTGGCAGCTCTGCCAGAAGGTGGCGGATCTGTTTGACCAGTATCTGGTCTACCGGCCGGACTGGATCGCCCGCTGGGAAGAGGGGGAAGGATTGAGTCAGGAGCTGGCCGGGGTGAGCGGTCAGGATTGGCAGCCCGAGCTGTGGCGCGAGCTGGTGGCCCGCACCCTGGCGCTCTCTCCGAGCGGCTACCACCGCGCCAACCTCTACGAGGAGTTTATCCACGAGCTGGCGCGCACCGCCGATCTGCCGGGCAAGCTGCCGCAACGGGTCTTCGTGTTCGGCATCTCGGCGCTGCCGCCGCGCTATGTGGAGGCGCTGCTGGCCCTCGGTAGCCGACCGGAGGTGGAGGTGCACCTGTTCGTCACCAACCCCTGCCGTTACTACTGGGGGGATCTGCTGGATCGCAAGACCCTGGCTCGGCTGGAGAACAAGCTCAAACCCGGTACCGACATCGAGACATTGCAAGGCCCCGCCAACCCGCTGCTCGCCTCCATGGGCAAGCTGGGGCGCGACTACCTGCATCAGCTGATGGAGCTGGAGGTGCCGCAAATCGAGGCTTTCGTCGATATCGACGAAGTGGATGGCAAGGGCAATGTCAGCCTGCTGCGCGCCATCCAGAAGGATGTGCTGGAGCTGGCAGAACGGGGCGCCGGTCAGTTCGATCTCGACAGCAGCCATCACAAGAGCCCGATCGATCCGGCGGATGGATCCTTGCAGATCCACGCCTGCCATGGCCCGATGCGCGAACTCGAGGTGCTGCACGACCGGCTGCTGGCGCTGTTCGAGCAGGACCCGACCCTCACCCCGAAAGATGTGGTGGTGATGATGCCGGATGTGAACAGCTATGGCCCCTACATTCAGGCGGTGTTTGGCGCGCGCGGTCAGATCCCGTTTGCGGTCTCGGATCGGGCGGCGAGTCAGGAGAGCCCGCTGCTGCAAAGCTTCCTCGCCCTGCTCAGGCTGCCCAACGCCCGCTTCGGGGCGGGGGAGCTGCTCGCCATTCTCGAGGTGCCCGCCGTGCTGCGCCGTTTCGAATTGGATGACGACGAGTTCAACCAGCTGCGGGTCTGGGTGCAGGAGACCGGCATCCGCTGGGGGTTGGATGACGGTTACCCCGTCCGTTTCGATCTGCCGCCCATGTCCGGCAACAGCTGGCTGTTCGGCCTGCGCCGCATGCTGCTCGGTTTTGCCATGGGCGACGGTGAGCCGGTGGCGGGCATTCTGCCTTACGCCGATATCGAGGGTCAGCAGGGGCTGGCACTTGGCAAGCTCGCCTGGTTTGTCGACTCGCTGGCCGAGTTTTTGCCCCGCCTGCAACAGGCGCAGCCGCTGGCCGAGTGGAACGCCTGCCTGCTGGCGCTGCTGGAGCGCTTCTATCTGGCCGACGAGGATGAAGAGCGTCAACTCCAGCTGATTCGCAGCCAGCTGGTCGAGTGGCAGACCCGGCTCGGCGAGGCCCGTTTCGAGCAGCCCATTACCGCCGACTTGTTGCAGGATTACCTCGGCAGCGTGCTGGGGGAGTCCCGCTCCAGCCAGCGCTTCCTCGCCGGTCAGGTCAACTTCTGCACCCTGATGCCGATGCGCTCCATCCCCTTCAAGCAGGTCTGTCTGCTCGGCATGAACGATGGCGTCTACCCGCGCACCCTGGCCCCCATGGGGTTCGACCTGATGGCGGTAGCGTCGCGGCGTGGGGATCGCTCCCGTCGCGATGATGACCGCTACCTCTTCCTCGAGGCGCTGCTCAGCGCCCAGCAGGGGCTCTATATCAGCTATCAGGGCTTCAGCGCGCAGGACAACAGCGACAAGGTGCCGTCGGTGCTGCTGGCGGAGCTGATCGACTATGTGCGGCAGGGCTTTGTGCTGGCGGGGGATGAGGATCTCGATGACGAAACCTCCGGCAAGCGGCTGCTCAACCACCTGATGGTGGCGCACCCGCTCACCCCCTACAGCCGCAACTACTTCTATCCGGAGCCTGGTTCACGCCTCTTTACCTATGCCGCCGACTGGTTGCCCGCCCTCAATCCGGTGCGCGGCGCGGCCAACTTCCAGAGCGGCGAGCTGCCTTTGCCCCCCGAATGGGGCAAGGAGCAGGGGCTGGAGCTGGCGGAGCTGCTGCGCTTCTATCGCCAGCCCACCAAATATTTCCTCAACCGTCGCCTCAAGGTGTGGTTTGAGCTGAACGAAGCCAACATCGAGGACAGCGAGCCGTTCGAGCTGGATGGCCTGCAACATTATCAGCTGAAAGATCTGCTGCTCGATGCCCATCTGGCGGAAGGTGAAAGTACCGAGCGTCGCGAGCGGTTGCAGCTCACCGGCCTGCTGCCGCAAGGGTGGTTCGGCAGCCTGCTGCTGGACGATCTGGATGCCGAGATGGGCAAGCTGGCGGATCGGCTGCGGCCATGGGTTGCGGCCAATGAGTCAGAAAAACAGGCGGTGGAGATCGATATCTCCCTCACTCAGGGCCAGCTGCAAGGGTGGATCGACACTCAGAAGGGGCGCTTGCTGGTGGTCAAACCCGGCAGCTTCAACGGCAAGGATCTGCTGCTGGGCTGGATCCAGCACCTCTGCCTCTCATTGAGTGGCGCCCCCGGCGACACCCTGTTGTTCGATGCCAAACAGAGTCTGCGACTGCCTGCTCTTGCTGCCGACGAGGCGCGCCCCAAGCTGGCGGCGCTGGTGGCGTGCTGGGCGCAGGGGATGAAGCGGCCGCTGCCGTTCTTCCCCAACACCGCATGGGATTGGCTCAAGGCGATCGAGAAGGATCCCGACAAGCCGGAGGCGGCCGACAAGGCGGCCCTCACCCGTTTCAACGGCGGCTGGATGATCAACGGGGAGGGGCAGGACGTTTACGTCGCCCGCTGCTTCCCCGAACTCGATGACGAGGTGCTGGGGCAGTTGCAGGCGCTGGCCCGTGAACACCTGACCCCGCTGCTCAAGACCCTGGAGGAGCTGAAATAATGGCTAACCCGCTCAATACATTGCGTTTTCCCCTCCATGGTGAACGACTGATCGAAGCCTCCGCCGGTACCGGCAAGACCTACACCATCGCTGGTCTCTACCTGCGCCTGCTGCTGGGCCACGGCCCGCTCATCGAAGAGGGGGCCGATTCTGGTCAGCCGAGCGCCCACGAGCGGCCGCTCTCGGTGACCGAAATTCTGGTGGTGACCTTTACCGAAGCGGCCACCGCCGAGCTGCGCGGACGGATCCGTGGCCGCATCCACGAGGCGCGCCTCGCCTTTATGCGCGGCCATAGCCGTGACGCTCTGTTGAACATGCTGCTGGCCGAGGTGGAGGATCACGAGCTGGCGGCCCGTCGCCTGCTGGCCGCCGAGCGGCAGATGGACGAGGCGGCGGTCTTTACCATCCACGGCTTCTGCCAGCGGATGCTCAAGCAGAACGCCTTCGAGTCGGGCGCCCTCTTTGAAACCGAATTTCTTACCGACGATAGCCAGCTCAGGTTGCAGGCGGTGAGCGACTACTGGCGAGCCGAGTTCTATCCGGTGGATAAAGCCCTCGCCAGCGCCGTGCGCGCGCTCTGGCCAAGCCCCGCCGCCCTGCTGCGGGAGATGGGCAGCTGGCTCGACAACAGCGAGCTGGAGATCCACCCCGCGCTGGGGGACGAGACCCTCGCCACCCGCCATCAGGCGGCCATGAGCCGCATCGCGGCGGTGAAGAGTGAATGGCTGGCGCAGGTGGACGAGATCCGCCGCCAGACAGACGGCCAGATCAGCCGCTACACCGGCAAGAACTACGAAGGGTGGCTTGCCAAGATAGCCGACTGGGCGCAGGACGAGAGCAGTGGCTACGCCATCCCCAAGGAGCTGGAGCGCTTCGGCCAGACGGTGCTGGAGGAGAACCTCAAGAAGGGGGGCGCCGTGCCGACCCTGCCGCTGTTCAGCCAGATCGACCAGCTGCTGGCGAGCCGCCCCGGCATTCGGGATCTGATCCTGCAACGGGCGGCCAAAGTGGTGCGCAGCCGGATGCAGGCCAGCAAGCGCCAAGCCCATCAGCTCTCGTTCGATGACCTGCTGAAAGACCTCGATGGGGCGCTTGGCTCCAGCCTTGGCGAGAGGCTCTGCGAGCGCATTCGCGCCACCTATCGGGTGGCGATGATCGACGAATTTCAGGATACCGATCCCCAGCAGTACCGCATCTTCCATCGCCTCTACGGCGGCCATAGCGACACGGCGCTGTTGATGATCGGTGACCCCAAGCAGGCCATCTACGGCTTTCGCGGCGCCGACATCTTTACCTACATTCAGGCGCGGCGAAATGTGAGCGCCCACTACACCCTCGGGCGCAACTGGCGCTCCAGCAGTGCGCTGGTGGGGGCGGTCAACGGCCTGTTCGAGCGAGCCAAGGATCCCTTTATCTACGAGGCGGATATCCCCTTCCTGCCGGTGGAGGCGCAGGGCAAGAGCAAGGCGCTGCTGCTCGATGGCGCCACCGCGCCCGTGCTCCACTGCTGGCAGCTGAGCGGTCAGCCCACCTTCAACCGGGGGGATTACCAGAGCAAGATGGCCCGCGCCACCGCCGCCGAGATCCACCGACTGCTGACCCTGGCTCGCGAGGGCAAGGCATTGATCGGTGACAAGGCGGTGAAGGCCGGGGATATCGCCGTGCTGGTGCGCACCGGCGCCGAGGGCAAGCTGGTGCAGCAGGAGCTGGCGCGCCTCGCCATCGCCTCCGTCTATCTGTCGAACCGCGAGAGCGTGCTGGAGCAGACGGAGGCGCGGGAGATCCTGCTGATTTTGCACGCCTGCCAGAACCCGAGCGAAGAGCGCAGCCTGCGGGCGGCGCTCGCCACCGGCCTGTTTGATCTCGACGCCAAGGCGCTCGATGGACTGGCCAGCGACGAGCGGGCGTGGGAGAGCGCGGTGCAGGAGTTTATGGAGTACCGCAAGATCTGGCACCGCCGTGGCGTGCTGGCGATGCTGCGGGCCCTGCTGCACCGGCGCAATCTCGCCTCTTCGCTTTTGGCGAGCCCCTATGGCGAGCGGCGGCTGACCAACTTCCTCCATCTCGGCGAGCTGCTGCAACAGGTGAGCAGCGAGCTGGACGGGGAGTACGCCCTGCTGCGCTGGCTGGGGGAGGCGGTGAGTCGCCCCAACGGGCAGGATGCTGAGCAGGTACTACGCCTCGAATCCGAGCGCAAGCTGGTGCAGATCGTCACCATCCACAAATCCAAGGGGCTGGAGTACCCGCTGGTGTTCCTGCCCTTTATCTGCAGCCACAGAACCGCCGAGACCCCGCTCTATCACGAGGCGGATGAGTCGGGCAATCGCACCATTCTCGATCTGACCGGCGCCGACTCGTCGCTCGCCGAAGCGGACAGGGAGCGGCTTGCCGAAGATTTGCGGCTGCTCTATGTGGCGCTGACCCGGGGCGTCTACGCCACCTGGCTGGGGCTGGCGCCGGTGCGGGCGGGAGCGGGCAAGTCGGAGAAGACCGACCTGCACCACACCGCCATCGGCTACCTGCTGCAAAAGGGTGAAGAGGGGGATGCGCAGACGCTGGCGACCGCGCTGACCGAGCTGGCACAGGCGCTGCCCGGGGTGGCTGTCGGTGAGCCCTCGCTCACCCGTCCGACCCCGCTGCCGCCAGAGGAGGAGCAGTTGGGCGAGCCGCAGGTGCGCCACTTTACAGGTTCCCTTGAGCGGGACTGGTGGATCAGCTCCTACTCGGGGCTGGCGGCGCAGGGTCACGGTCACAGCAAGGGTGTACTCGCCAATCCCGGCTTCGATGACGAGGTCGTCACCGAGGCGGCCGCGCTGGCTGCGGAACAACCGGACGAGGCGCCCCAGCCCTCCATCTTCACCTTCCCGAAAGGGGCGCGCCCCGGCACCTTGCTGCACAGCCTGTTCGAGACCATCGATTTTCAAAGCGCCGCGGGCGAGCCGTTGGCAGAGCATATCGCCACCCTGTTGGCGCAGGATGGTTTCGACGAGAGCTGGGCCCCGGTGCTGCAACAGCAGGTGGAGGCGGTGCTGGATACCCCGCTGGAGACAGGCTTTGGCGAGCCGGTGCGGCTGCGGGATCTGGCGCCCGAGCGCAAGCAGGTGGAGCTGGAGTTCTTCCTGCCCATGGGGCGGGTGACGGCATCGGCGCTGACTGCGCTCTGCCAGCAGCACGACCCGCTGTCGCGGGGCAACAAGCCGCTCAGCTTTGCCACGGTGCAGGGGATGCTCAAGGGCTTTATCGATCTGGTGTTCGAGTGGCAGGGGCGCTGGTATCTGCTCGACTACAAATCGAACCACCTCGGCATGAGCCCCGCCGATTACAGCCGTCCGGCGCTGGAGCGGGCGATGGCCGAGCACCGCTACGACCTGCAATACCAGCTCTACTCGCTGGCGCTGCACCGGCTGCTCACCCTGCGCCTGCCGGGCTACGACTTCGAGCAGCACTTTGGCGGGGTCTTCTATCTGTTCCTGCGCGGCATGCCGCAGGGGGGCATTTTCCATACCCGCCCGAGCCGTGAACTGGTGCTGGGGCTGGATAAGTTGTTTCGCGAAGGCAGTGAGCTGCCAGCAGCGGGATCCCAAGCATTGAACGAGGTAGAGGCATGAGCGGCACCATGATCAGCACCGCGACCAGCGCAATGATGGTTGAACGGTTGAAAACACTGGCGCTGGCTGGCCGCATCCGCCAGCTGGATCTGCAATTCGCCCGGCTGGTGGCTGACCTTGGCGGCAACCCCGAGCTGGTGCTGGGGGCGGCGCTCACCTGCTTCGAGCTGGGGCGCGGCCATGTCTGTCTGCCCCTTGATATGTTGGCGAGTGGAGCTTTACGGCCGTTCGGGCTGGATCCCCAGCAGAGCCGGGATCTGCTGCTGGATCTGGCTGATCCTGCCCGCTGGCCCGCCCTGTTTGCAGAGAGTCCCTTGGTTGGAACCGAGCAGGATGACGGGCTAACCCCGCGCTGGCCGCTGCGGCTGTGGCACGGGCGGCTCTACCTCACCCGCTACCACGATTTTGAACTGGGGGTGGCCCGCCATCTGCGCGCCCTGAGCGAGCGTGCCGAATGGCCGGAGATCGCCCCGGCCCTGTCGCGGCTGTTTGCCCGCGACTACGGGCTGGTGTTCGCGGCGCTGCTCAAGGCCCGCCTAGCCCCTGACTTCTCTGCCCGCCACTTTACCCTGAAGTATCTCGATCTGGTGTTCCCCAATGAAGTGGATTGGCCCGCCATCGAAGGGCTGCTCGCCAGCGCCCAGGCGGCGAGCGATTTGAGCAAGCTGGATGCGCTGGTGCCCGAGGCGCTCTGCTGCAACGGCCAGAAGCTGGCGGCGGCCACCGCGGCGGCGCGCCCCTTTGCGGTGATCTCCGGCGGCCCCGGCACCGGCAAGACCACGACTGTGGCGAAACTGCTCGCCATTCTGGTGGAGACCGGCCTGCAAGCGGGCAAGGCCCCGGCGATCCGGCTGGTGGCCCCCACCGGCAAGGCGGCGGCGCGCCTGACCGAGAGTATCGGCTCTGCCCTGCAGGCCCTCGATCTGCCCCCCGAGTGGGTGGAGGCGATCCCCACCGAGGCGGGCACCCTGCATCGACTGCTCGGGGTCATTCCGGGGCGCAGTCAGTTCCGCCACCACGCGGGCAACCCGCTGCACCTCGACCTGCTGGTGGTGGATGAGGCCTCCATGGTCGACTTGCCGATGATGGCGCGGCTGCTCGATGCGTTGCCAAGCCACGCCCGCCTGATCCTGCTAGGCGACAAGGATCAGCTCGCCTCGGTAGAGGCGGGTGCCGTGCTCGGCGATATCTGCAGCTTTATCGAACAGGGCATCAGCCCGGAGCAGGCGGATTGGCTCTCCCGCCAGACCAGCTACCGTTTGCAGGGTACGCCCGCGGGGGCGCCGGTGCGCGACAGCCTCTGTTTGCTGGCCAAGAGCTGGCGCTTTGATCAGCATTCGGGCATCGGCCAGTTGGCACGCGCCTGCAACAGCGGCGATGCCACGGCGGTGGAATCAGTCTGGGGCGCAGGATTCGCCGATATCAGCTTGCACCCCTGGGCTGGGGAGGCCTACGACGCCCTGATTGCACAAGGGGTGGCCGGTTACGGCAGCTATCTGAAGGCGGCCCGCGCCGGGGAGGCGCCCGCCGCCGTGTTCAAGGCATTCAACAGCTTCCAAATCCTCTGCGCCCTGCGCGATGGCCCGTTCGGGGTGCTGGGGCTAAACGAGCGGCTCGAACTGGCCCTGTCACGGGCTGGCCTGATCGCCCGCGATGGCGACTGGTATGCCGGTCGCCCGGTGATGGTGGTGCGCAACGACCACGGCGTCGGCCTCTACAACGGCGATATGGGGCTCTGCCTGCCCGATGAAACTGGCCGCCTCAAGGTATGGTTTGAGCAGCCGGACGGCACCTTGCGCGCTCTGCTGCCCAGCCGGCTGCCGCCCCACGAGACCGTCTACGCCATGACCATCCACAAATCCCAGGGCTCCGAGTTTGCCCATACCGTGCTGGTGCTGCCCGACAGCCCCAGCCCGCTGCTGACCCGCGAGCTGGTCTATACCGGCATCACCCGCGCCAAGGCACGGCTCGATCTCTACGGCGATCGCGCCCTGCTGGCACAGGCGGTGCGGAAAAAGACCGAGCGTTATTCCGGATTGGCACAGAGGTTGGGGGAGTGATTGATTGGATGGCGGTAAAGGGATTTGCCGCCGTTTTAATGTCATTCACTAATTGAAAATTCAGAGGGAGGATTTATTTGCTCAAAAACCCACTCCGAAAAAACTTTTTCAACATCCCATCTATTATAATTTTCGTCAGGGTAACGTTTTCTCATCAAATCTGACTTACAGGAATTAAACTCATGATATTTTTCCATGAATTTCTTGGACAGTTCATTTAGTTCACTGTCACTGTTAATTATAAGAAATGGCAATTTTATTATGGGTGGTTTCAGTTGAGTTGTGATTGGTGTAGACAGTGTTTGATATGTATCACAATGCACTTCAATTTTTCTTATGTGTTGAAATAAACTATATTCAATAGTTCCTTTTTTATAATAGTAAATCTCACAGTAAAATTCTGCATTTGACCCATCTTGAGCTTCTGGATAGGTAATAAACTCAATGTTTGGGAATGGTATAGTCAAACCCTCGTTGTAGTAATTAACAACAGGCAAGGTTTTAATAATTCTGTTCTTATATTTTAAGTGGTAGTCAAACTGTCTTGCATTCTCAAAATATAAGTTTTGCCACCAGTAATTACCCCCCTCATGTTCTACACTTCCAATCTCAATAGTGAAATCAGGATCATTAGAATAGAAGGCTTGGCTAATACCGTCATAGTCCCAACATTTGGCATCTTCTAAAAGAATGGAGAATCTATCAGGGACTTTTAGGTTGAGGCCGAATCTTTCACTCCACATCGTTCTGACATCAATTGGATTGGCACATGAATCTAATGGTGTATTAGCATCATTTGTCCGTGAATAAACAACACCAGCTCGTATGGATTTACCTTGATAACTGTATTCTTTTGTCAGGTAATATGGTTTTAAAGGCTCATTAAATATTGTTAGGATTGCTAACTTGGCTTCATTAAATTGTAAAAAATCAAGCTGAATGTTTGGGATGTTATCTTCACTAAAACGTAGTCTTCTAAGCGCAGTTATAATATCTGCTTGAGTATATTTTTTATCACTCTCGTTTAATCCAACTACTTCTAATGAATCAGATATTCCGAAAGCTATGTATCTATTCCCATTGTGAATTACATTAGCCATACATAGAATATCATGGACCATTGCAACAATATTGTTGTGGAATTTTTGTTTGAAGTCCCACCAGAGACCTTCTTTACCTTTTGAGAGTAAGTCATTAATGATGCTGTTCATTAAATAAAACCATGAAGTAATGTAAATTGTATTTTGTAATTGTCGTCAGTTTACCTTCAAATATGGTCGCAATGGAACTATTTACATGCTTATAAGCTGAACTCGCATGTTGGGCTTCGCAGGCTCAGCACCAAACTACCGATCGTGTAGGTTGTGGCGAGCGTAGCGAAGCCCAACGTTTACCGCGAAATCTCTTTTTCCTTTCCCTTATCCCCAGCCCTTCTCCTCCTTTTTTAATAAACGGGAGAAGGGAGCAATGCCGTTACCGTTGTCCGATTACGCTTCGCTAATCGAACTTACGAGAGGGCCAGGGTGAGGGGAGCATTCAGGTATTAGATGGTCAGCTCCAGCCGGTTGCCTTCCGGGTCGAGGAAGGTGCTCTCGTAATAGCCGTCGCCGGTCCAGCGGGGGCCGTCCAGGTGTTTCACTTCGGCGCCCTTGAGCAGCTTGAGGCGGGCGGTCATCTTGTCCACTTCCTCCACGCTGCCGAGGGAGAAGGCGAGGTGGGCCAGCCCCTGCAACGGGTGTGGCAGAGTGAGATCTGCCGGAAACAGTATGGGGATGTGCATCAGCTCCAGGCTGGCGCCCCCTTCGAAACGCACGAAGTAAGAGCTGAACTGTTTGCTCGGGTTGTGATAGCGCTCATTGGCCTGCCCGCCAAACAGGGTGCAGTAGAATGCCTTGAGTGCCTCCAGATCCTGCGCCCAGATGGCGACGTGATGGATATGCATGGCTGGTCTCCTGTGACTCGATGCCCTTAATGCTATGCTGGGGCCTGTCCCTTCGACATGGCTGAGCCCGTCCTGATGATGTCTGAAACTGCCAACACCGAGATTATCGATGTCTCCCCCGACTGCCGCGAGCAGATCTGTTGCGACAGTCTGCTGCCGGCCCTCGCACAGGAGCAGGTGTGGCTGGCGGGCTATTCCCGTCTCAAGACCCGCTACCGCATCGCGCGCCGCTTTGCCGATATGCACTGTTTTCTGCTGACCCTGGGCGGTGAGGGGGAGGTGCAGGTGGGCGATCGCCGCGAGCGGTTGCAGGCCGGGGAGTGGGCGCTGATCCCAGCCGGGGAGCCACTCTGCTATCAGTTGAGTGAGCCGTTGAACCAGCAGGTGAATAAGGGGAGTGAGTGGGAGCTGGTGTGGCTGCTGCTGCACAAGGATTCCCCCTGGGATGCCTTCGCCAGCCACCCCCGGCTCGGTTGTACCTCCCAGCAGGCTACCGTGCTGCGCACGCTCGAGAACCTCTATGCGGAGCAGGAGCGCCATCAGGACCCGCTGCTCAGCGCCCTGCTGGTTGAGCAGCTCGGCTTTTACCTGCGCCGTCTGTTGCAAAAGGGGCAGCGGCGTGGCGAGCGGCTGGCGCTGCGCCTCGAATTGCTGCTCAAAGAGGCGCTGACCGAGCCGTGGGACATAGCGCGCATGGCTGGCGCCCTGCATCTCTCCGAGCGCCAGCTCTACCGGCTCTGCCAGCAGCACTTCGCGCTGGCGCCCATGGCGCTGCTGCAACGGCTGCGGCTGCAGCGGGCGGCGCTCTTGCTGGCCAGCCGGGCCGACCCGGTGAAGCTGCTGGCCGAGCAGTGCGGCTTCAAGAACGAGTACCACTTCTCCACCGCCTTCAAACGCCAGCATGGCCTGGCGCCCAGCCACTATCGCAACCTGCATCATCCTGCCTTTAAAACCGGACAAGGGTGAAATATTGAGCCACACTGGTTGCTAATGTTATTCAGACGAACCCGATGGCGGCCGATAACCGGAACAAGTAGTGGCGGTTTTCATCGATCAACGGATAGCGGACTGTGCAGCCGTCTGCCGCTATCATTTCTCAACATCAGGCTGGAATGCCCCGCGCCCCAGCGGGGCGGCAATACAAGGATGGTCTCCCATGCTGCAGGACAGCGACACGATCAGGATCTCGGATGTCAGCGAAGCCGTGGTACATGGCATTCTCGAGGTGATCAGCGATGGCATCTGGGACTGGAATGCCAACACCGGTTTCGTCTATCGCAACCCGGGCTGGTACCGGATGCTGGGCTACGAGCCCCATACTCTAGGCAACAATGTCTTCACCTGGGAGAGTGTGATCCACCCCGACGACATGGATCGGGTGATGGCGAGCTTCGATGCCTATCTGAGCGGCGCCGCCCCCGACTACCGTGTCGAGTATCGCTGCCGCAGTCGCGGCGGAGACTATATCTGGATCGAGGATTGCGGCCGCATCATAGAGCGCAATCCCGATGGGTCTGTGGCGCGGATGATCGGCGCCCATCGCAATATCCACGCCAGCAAGTTGCTGCTGGAGCAGCTGGAGCTGCGCAATCAGTCGCTGGAGCAACTGGTGGCGGAGCGCACCGCCGAGCTGGTGCGAGTCAACGAGGCACTGCAACAGAGGGTGGAGGAGAATCGTCAGCTGGCGGAGACTGATGCCCTGACCGGTGCCGCCAGCCGCTATCGGCTGGAGCGGGCGTTGCAGCTGGAGTGCGAACGGGCGCGCCGCTTTCACTTGCCTTTTACCGTGATTGCCATGGATGTGGACAACTTCAAGCAGATCAATGACAGCTATGGCCACAATATCGGGGATCAGACCCTGATCAACATAGTGGCGCTGGTGCGCGACCATATCCGCGAGATTGATCTGCTGGCTCGTTGGGGTGGCGACGAGTTTATGGTGCTGCTGCCCAATACCGGCCGTGAAGATGCGTTGGTGGTGGCGAACAAGTTTCAGGCGTTGATGGTGACGAACCCCATCTGTCCCCGCGGTGTTACCACCATGAGCTTCGGAGTGGCGGAGTATCAGCAGGGTGAGCAGAAGGAGAGTCTGATGGTGCGTGCCGATCGGGCGCTCTATCAGGCCAAGCAGCAGGGCAAGAATCAGATCTGCTGATGGCACATCAGCCAATAGAAGGGCCGCAGGCGTGAAACCTGTGGCCCTTTTGCATTGTTACTGACGCGGCGCGACTTAGAAGTGGTAGCGCAGACCCAGCTTGAGGGTATCCAGAGAGTAGTGCTCATCACCCAGGCTCAGGGCGTTGAACTGGCGCTCGTAACCGATACCGGCAGAGAAGCTGTCGTTGAAGGCGTAGTCCAGACCCACTTCCAGATTGGGGTGTACCTTGCTCTTGGTTTCGCTGCCACTTACCTGACCGCTCATACCGAGGATGGTGGCATTGCCGACAACTTCCACTTCGGTGCGAGTGTAAGCGATACCCGGTTTGGCATAGGCGCTGAAGCCCCAGGCCAGCGGATGGCTCAGCTTGGCGGCCAGGCTGATGCTGCGGGTGTCGATGGTGGTGTCGGCAAAGCCGGTTGCCCCCTGAGAGGTCACCCAGATCAGCTGCTCCATCTGTTGGGCGTGCAGGCCACCTTCAATGGCCAGCCAGGGTTTGAAGCTGTAACCGACGATCAGGCTGCCGCCGTCGAGCTGGTCGTCGATCACTTTGGCGTTATAGGCGCGCTGGAGGTCACCGTCGAGATCCATCTTGGAGGTGGTCAGATCCAGACCTGCATACCAGCCTTCGGCATGGGCGCCGCCATTCATGGCCAGAGCAAGCAGGGAGAAAGCGGCAATTTTATTAAACTTGTTCATGGATAAATAACCTTGTGTTGCGTGAACTGCGTGTAATTTATATTGCTCAATCCATGAAGCTTTTTATATTTCCGTCATCGCTCTGCTTTCACAGAGGGGCCGCAGTATAGTCAGCACATTTCTGAATAACAAGAGAGTGGTTTCCCCATCATTATAAATATGACTGGCTGCAAGCAGGGCCATTTTGTTTAATAAATGGTGTTATTAGAGTTTTAGCTTTATTGAGGTTTAAATAATTAACTGGTGAGGCAAATGACCGGCTGCGAGTTCTATTTTGATTCTATGTGATTGATTTTTATCAGCATTGAATTTTCATTCGAGCGTGGCCATGATGAGCCGTCTAAAAATTGGCATCTCAGATGTCACTGATTGGCATCAGGTTCTTTTCGATGATTTTTTGAACGCATCACAAGGTGAAACCGTGAGAAAAAAATTTCTCTCTTTGCCT
Source organism: Aeromonas sp. 600282 (assembly GCF_049175755.1). NCBI lineage: Bacteria > Pseudomonadati > Pseudomonadota > Gammaproteobacteria > Aeromonadales > Aeromonadaceae > Aeromonas > Aeromonas sp. 600282. The sequence continues at coordinate 24,727 of NZ_JAAKVR010000004.1, forward strand.
GTTTTTTGCTCTTTTTGAGGTTTGGGATTGTTCCCATTGTAACTTTTGGTGGTCTTTTGAGGCTGTTTTTGCGTGAGCTATGCTACCCACCAGATACGCGAATGGGCGCTTGTGGGTGGCTTTTCTCTTCACCCGGTAGCAGTTGTTGGGGTGGGCATGGGGTGTGATAAGCAGATATGGGGCGTGCGGCCCGATTAATTTTGTTTGCTTATATATGCAAGCCATTTAAAAGATAAGTTTTTGATGTTTTAAATTACTTGATTATATTTGTTTTTATATTGAGTGAAGCTTTCCAAGTAAGCCATTTAAATATATTTAATGGCAATGAGACGGTATTAAGGATCGTTTAGGATACCTTGCCAGAGAGGTCGTAGTGGCTGGCGCATCAGTGGGCGGCGGGTGGCCTGTGACACTTCCCCTTGCCGGGGCCCTTGACCTGACCTGCGAATTCAGGGAAAAGAAAAGGGCGGTGCTATCAGCGCCGCCCAATGCCAGGAAAGAGAAAAAACCTTACGGTTTAAAAGATAAAAATTTGGAAGCAAACAATCGATTTCTCAACCAGGAAGGGTCTTGAATTCGATACGTTTCGATTATGCGCGATGTTCTATGCAGCACTAGCAAAATGTTTGCGGGTTGAAAGATATGCACTGTCTGGTGTCAGATTTTGCGACCTCATCGTTCAACTGGTCTGTCCTGATGGGTGTTATAGGCGATTTTTTCTCTGGGCTGTTTTTTCGGTGTCAATATCTGAGCCTTGAAGGTAAAAACAGGTCAGAAGCTGACTCGGCATAACCATGCAATGAAAGTGCGATAACAAGGAAGAGTGGCATGACCTACAGCCAGACCCTGGCCAACAATATTCTCGACACCCTGAAGAAGACCCTGACCGACAAGGGGATCCGCTATCAGACCCTGGCAGAAGCCATGGGTGTCTCCATCGCGACCGTGAAACGGATGATGAACAAGCCCTCGCTGCCGTTCGATACTCTGCTGGAGATCTGCCATTTGGTGGGGCTCTCGTTCGAGGAGTTGCTGGATCGCACTCAGGACGCCCAGAGCCGCCGCGCCGTCTTCACTCAGGAGCAGGATGAGGCGTTTCACAACGAGCCGGGGCTCTACGCCTTTCTCGCCAATATCTTCTGGCGCGACAAGACGCTGATCGATCTCAAGCGGGAGTACGGCCTGACCGATGCCTCCTGCTACCTCTATCTGCGCAAGCTGGAGAAGCTCGGCATTTTGCAGCTTGGTATCGACAACAGCTACCACTTCCTCATCAGCGAGCGGATCAGCTTCGAGCAGCACAGCCGTTTCGCCCGCCAGCAGGCGCGGCAGGCGATGTCGGTGCTGGGGGAGTATCTGGTGGAGAACATGCACAAGTCGAACAACTATATGGCGCTCTGTCAGCTGCACCTCAACGAGGGGGAGGCGATGGCGCTGATCGACCGGATGAAGGAGTACTGGCATCAGGAGATCAAGCTCAACCGCCCCGCCATCGGGCAGCAGGAGCATGCCAAGACCTACACCATGTCGCTGCAACTGGCCGACTGCGGCTACCAGAGCTTTGACGACATGATCCCCAATATCGACAACTGATCCCGGCGGATCCTGCGGGATCCGTGTCTGCTCGTGAGTCTGAGAGTGGTTACTCTGCCAGTTGCATGGGCTGCGCTTTGGCAATCATGGGTTGCAGCGCCCGGGTATCGAGACAGATACGAATGGCATCCTGCCGCCAGTGCTCGATATCGCAATCCACCAGACCGCCCCGCTCGTCGTAATTGACCCGCACCAGCCGCAGCACCGCGCTCCCCTCTGCCAGATTGAGGGCGCGGGCGATGGCGCCGCGCGCCGCCGAGGGGGTGATCTCGAGACTCGCCCCACCCTGGCCTATGCCATAGCGCTGCTGATAGAGCTCGGTGAGGGAGCTGGCCAGCGGCGCGCTGGCGATATCGGGAAAGCGGCTCGCCAGCAGGTGGTGGCTGACATGCAGCACCGGGCGGCCGTCGATCAGCCGCTGGCGGCGGATCTCATAAAGTGGAGTGAAGGGTTCCAACCCCATCCAGCGGCACAGCTCGCTGCTGGCAAGCTCGCTGCCGTGGGCCAGCACCCGGGTTTCGGCGGTGCGTTGCTGCTCGCCGATCCACTGGTGAAAGTGGGTGTGGATGGCGGGATCGTAGGTGAGGCGGGGTGGCGCCACAAACCAGCCGCGCCGCTCGGCCCGGTAGATAAGGCCGTCTGCTTCGAGGCTGGAGAGCGCCTCCTTGATGGTGATGCGGGTGGTGGCAAAGCGCTCGCTCAGGGCCCGCTCGGCGGGTAGCTGCTGCCCGGCCCCCAACTGGCCGCTGCCGATATAGCGGCGCAGAGTCTGGCAAATCTGTTCGCACTTGGAGGAGACGCGGCCATCGGCCATGCTCTGTTCGTTCACTCTCTGCTCGCTCAATCTCGGCTCGGTCACACTCTTGTCCCTGTTGCTTATTCAGAAGGCGGGTGGCTGGCCAATCCCTTACTGGAATAGTCCAGCCTCACTCGGGTTCAGAGTTGTAACTGCTGTGGATGACAGCGCCATGACAGGGTGATTGTCATCAAACTGCCATTAAAGCGCCCCGCCACCGTCACAATTCCCCTCTAGCATCCCTCTCGAACCTTAACTGACCTAGTCCAGAGGGATGGGATGATGAAAAGCGTGATCGCAAGTGCACTGGCCATGGTGGCCATCAGCCAACCGTTGTTTGCCACAAATAGCTATGCAGCCGAAAATATCGCGGATCTCGAAAAGGCCGCCCGTGGCGAAGGCCAGCTCCACAGCATCGGCATGCCCGACAGCTGGGCCAACTGGAAGGATACCTGGCAGCAGCTGGGCAGCATCTACGGCATCAAGCACCAGGATACCGACATGAGCTCGGCGCAGGAGATCGCCAAGTTCGCCGCCGAGAAGGCCAATGCCACCGCCGATATCGGTGACGTGGGCGGCGCCTTCGGTCCGGTTGCGGTCAAGCAGGGTGTTACCCAACCCTACAAACCCTCCACCTGGGCCGATATTCCCAACTGGGCCAAGGACGCCGACGGTCACTGGATGCTGGCCTATACCGGCACCATCGCCTTCCTTATCAACAAGGATCTGGTCAAGGCCGCCCCCACCAGCTGGCAATCCCTGCTGGGTGGCGACTACAAGGTGACCCTGGGTGATGTGGGCGTTGCCTCCCAGGCCAACAACGGCGTGCTGGCGGCGGCCTATGCCACCGGCGGCAGCGAGAAGAATCTGAAACCTGCACTGGAGCTGTTCGGTCAGCTGGCCAAGCAGGGTCGTCTCTCCCTGAACGATCCCACCATCGCCAACATCGAGAAGGGTGAGGTGGAAGTGGGTGTGCTGTGGGACTTCAACGCCCTCAACTACCGCGACCAGATCGACCCCAAGAAGTTTGAGGTGGTGATCCCGAGCGACGGCTCCGTCATCGCCGGTTACACCACCATCATCAACAAGTGGGCCAAGAACCCCAACGCCGCCAAGCTGGCCCGTGAATACATCCTCTCCGATGCCGGTCAAATCAATCTGGCCCGCGGCTACGCCCGCCCGATCCGCAGCAACGTGACCCTGCCGGATGATGTGAAGGCCAAGCTGCTGCCAGCCGAGCAGTACGCCAATGCCAAGCCGGTGCAGGATCACGCCGCCTGGGAGCAGAGCTCCAAAGCCCTGCCGCGCCAGTGGCAAGAAACCGTCATGATCAACATGCAGTAAGGGAATCCAGTGCAACACAAGGTGATAGTGGTACTTGTGGATGGTCTGGCAGCCGAGGTAGCCCACACCATGGGCTACCTCGGTGGCATGGTGGAGGCGGGGCGGGGCCTGCATACGACCCTGAATGCTGCCCTGCCGTCTCTCTCTCGGCCTCTCTACGAGTGCATCCTGACCGGCGTGCCGCCGGTGGTGAGCGGCATCACCCACAACGGGGTGAGTCGCCTCAGTCTGCATGACTCCATCTTCCATCTGGCCCGCGCCGCGGGTAAACGCACCGCAGCGGCGGCCTACCATTGGGTGAGCGAACTCTACAACCGCAGCCCCTGGCTGGCTGCCCGTGATCGCTTTACTCATGACGAGCAGTTGCCCATCCAGCACGGCTGCTTCTACTGGGATGACAACTATCCCGACAGCCATCTGCTGATGGATGGGGAATGGCTGCGCAGCCAGTACGATCCCGATTTTCTGCTGATCCACCCGATGGGGGTGGACGATGCGGGCCACAAGTTTGGCCTCGATTCCCGCCAGTACCGCAATCAGGCGCGCCGCATGGACAGCCTGCTGGCCGATCTGCTGCCCCAGTGGCTGGCTGAGGGATATCAGGTGGTGATCACCTCGGATCACGGCATGAACAACGATCTGAGCCACGGCGGCACCCTGCCGGAAGAGCGCACCGTGCCACTCTGGCTGTTTGGCGATGCCTTTATCGAGCGCTGGCCGGATGGGGTGGTGATCGCCCAGACCCAGCTCTGCGCCCTGATGGCCGATCTGCTGGGGGTTTCCCACGACAAGCCGGCAGCGCCACCGCTGCTCAAGGCGGCCTTTATGCGTGAGGTGCACTGATGATGCCTGCAACCACCGAGATCCTCGCGGATCAACCTGTGGCAACCAAGCAGAAGGTGCGCCGCCACTGGCTGCCCGCGCTGGTGCTGCTGCCGTTTATCCTCTTGATGATCCTGTTCCAGCTCGCTCCCATGGTGTGGGTGCTGGTGGGCAGCTTTCAGACCCCAGATGGTTGGGGCCTTGACTACTACCGGGAGATTTTGAGCTCCCCCTTCTACCTGCAATCGTTCGGCAACTCGTTGCGCATTGCCGGTATCGCCAGTCTGGCGGGGCTTGCCATCGGCACCCTCGGGGCGGCGGCGCTGCGCCACAGCGGCGAGCGGGTCAAGCGGGTACTGTTGGCCTTCGTCACCATGACTGGCAACTTCAGCGGGGTGCCGCTGGCATTCGCCTTTATCATCATTCTCGGCATCAACGGTGCGGTGACCCTGCTGCTGAAATCCTGGGGATTGATCGACGGCTTCAACCTCTACTCGGGTAGCGGCCTTATCCTCATCTACACCTACTTCCAGATCCCGCTCGCTCTGCTACTGCTCTATCCGGCGTTCGATGCGCTGCAGGATGAGTGGCCACAGGCTGCCGCGCTGCTCGGCGCGAGCAAGGGACAATATGTGTGGCACGTGGCACTGCCGGTGCTGACACCTGCGCTGCTCGGCACCCTGATCATCCTGTTTGCCAACGCGGTGGGGGCTTATGCCTCCGCCTACGCCCTCACCACCGGCAACTTCAATCTGGTGACCATCCGGGTGGCCAGTCTGGTCTCCGGCGATATCTTCCTCGAACCCAATATGGCGGCGGCGCTGGCGGTGATCCTGATGGTGCTGCTGGGAGTGGTGACGGCTGCCAACCAGTGGTTGCTGAAAAAGAGCTATGTGAACAAGGGGCAATCCCATGCATGATTTGACGCCGCGCTGGCCCAAGTGGGTGCTGGGTGGGCTGGTCGCCACCCTGCTGCTGCCGCTGTTGGCCACGTTTCTCTACTCCATCTCCACCCGCTGGGGGGCGACCCTGCTGCCGGATGGCTTCACCCTCGACTGGTATCTCAAGCTGTGGGGCGATCCGCGCTTTCTGGCGGCGTTTGGCCGCAGCCTCCTGGTCTGCTTCGCCACTCTGCTGCTGGGGACGCTGGTGCTGGTGCCGACCGTGCTGGTGGTGGCCTACTACTTCCCAAAGCTGGATCCCTGGATGAACCTGCTGATCCTGCTCCCCTTCGCGGTGCCACCTGTGGTCTCGTCAGTGGGGCTGCTGCAGATCTACGCCGATGGTGTCCTGCCGATTATCGGCACGCCGTGGATCCTGATCGGCACCTGGTTCACCGTGGTGCTCCCCTTTATGTATCGGGCGCTGGCCAACAGCCTGCAAGGGGTACCGCTCAGGGATTTGATGGATGCTGCCCATCTGCTGGGGGCAAGTAGTCGGCGCGCCTTTCTGTTGGTGGTGATCCCTTGTCTGCGCAAGGGGCTGCTGGCTGCCCTGTTTCTCTCCCTCTCCTTCCTGCTCGGCGAGTTCGTGTTTGCCAACATGCTGGTTGGCACCCGTTACGAGACCCTGCAGGTCTACCTCTACAACATGCGCGCCACTTCTGGCCACTTCACCAGTGCGCTGGTGATGAGCTACTTCCTGCTGACCCTGCTGCTCACCTGGGCGGCCAACAGATTTCATCGGTGATCCAAGATGTTTCATTTAGAAGTCAATCAGTTGCACAAATCCTACGGCGATACGCCGGTGTTCGAGGGGATCGAATTCGGCATTCGCAAGGGGGAGCTGGTGACCCTGCTCGGCCCCTCCGGCTGTGGCAAGTCCACCTTGCTGAGGGCGCTGGCCGGGCTCACTCCGGTGGATGGCGGTCAGGTGCGGGTGGCCGGTGAAGATATCACCTGGCAGGAACCCCAGAAGCGGGGCATTGGCATGGTGTTCCAGAGTTATGCGCTGTTCCCCAACATGACGGTGTGGGACAACGTCGCCTTCGGCCTCAAGATGAAACCCCAGCCGGGGCGGGAGCTGGCGGCCAGCGTGAAAGAGGCGCTGGCGCTGGTGGAGCTGACCGGTTTCGAGCGCCGCTATCCGGCCGAGCTCTCCGGCGGCCAGCGCCAGCGGGTGGCGCTGGCCCGGGCACTGGTGGTGCAGCCGCGGATCCTGCTGCTGGACGAGCCGCTCTCGGCGCTGGATGCCCGCATCCGCCGCAGCCTGCGCCAGCAGATCCGCGAGATCCAGCAGCGCCTCGAGCTCACCACCATCTTCGTGACCCACGATCAGGAGGAGGCGCTCACCATGTCGGATCGGATCTTCCTGATGAACAAGGGATCCATCGTCCAGAGCGGTACGCCGGAGGAGATCTATACCCGCCCCGCCAGCGAGTTTGTGGCGGGCTTTATCGGCAACTACAACCTGCTCGGCGCCGAGCAGGGCAAGTCGCTGTTCGGCCCCCGTTTTCAGGGCAAGCTGGCGCTGCGGCCGGAGTCCATCACCCTGCTGCCCGCCGGGGCGACCAGCAGCGAACCCAGCCTGCCCGGCATCGTTCGCCAGCAACAGCTGCTCGGCAACGTGATCCGCTATCAGGTGGAGTGCGAGGCGGGGCTGTTGACGGTGGATTGCCTCAACCGCTCGGTTGGCGATCTGCTGGCCACCGGCAGTGCCGTGACCCTGGCGGTGGCCCGGGATCAACTCTGTGAGGTAGCATGACGCCTCGTTTCATTTTCGTTGTTACCGCAAGGAGCCCTCATGGCACTGGCACTGTTTGATCTGGACGAGACCCTGATTGCCGGGGATTCCGCCAGCCTCTGGCTGGAGTACATGGTGGCCGAGGAGCTGGCCCCTGCCAGCATGATCGCCGAGGAGCAGGCGATGATGTCCCTCTACCATCAGGGCAAGATGGATATGCACCAGTACATGGCTTTCACCCTGCAACCGCTGGTGGGCAAGACGCGCCAGTGGCTCGACTCCCTCTGCACCCGCTTTGCCGAACAGGTGCTGCGGGAGCGCCTCTACCCGGAGGGGCTGGCCCGCATCGAGTGGCACCGCCAGCGTGGCGACGAGCTGGTGCTCATCTCCGCCTCCGGCGAGCATCTGGTGGCCCCCATGGCGCAGATGCTGGGGATGGATCACTGCGTGGCCATCCTGCTCGACGAGGAAGCCGGCATGCTGACCGGCCAGACCCGCGGCACCCTGAGTTTTCGCGAAGGCAAGGTGGCCCGCATCAACCAGCTCTTTGCCGGCAGGGACCATCTCTGGCAGGGGAGCTTTGGTTATAGCGACTCTCACAACGATCTGCCCATGCTGCGGGCGGTGAGCCATCCCCATGCGGTCAATCCGGCCCCCGCGCTGCGTCAGCAGGCCGAGGAGCTGGGCTGGCCGGTGTGGGTGTGGCAGCGCTGAGTTGTGCGCTTAAACAGGCTCAATACACGGCAAAAATAGCGATATAAACAACAGAGAGGCCGTTGCCTCTCTCCTGTCTTCCTTTCCTGGTTGCGTTCATTCTGTCTCCCGCCACGATGACCGCCGAGTTGGCTCAAGGTGAGGAGGCCTCTTCCATCTGACCGTTGCCACGACGCTGGGGGAAGCAGATGCGATTTTTCCCCTCCCGCTTGGCCTGATAAACCCCGCTGTCGGCCAGTTCTATCAGCTCCTTGGTCGAGAGCCCGGAGTGGCTCAAGGCCACCCCGCCGCTGAGGGTAATGGTCAGTTCCGGCTCTCGCCACTCCAGTTGAGTGACCGCAAGTCTGAAGCTCTCCAGCAGCGAGGTGGCCTCACTCATTTGCATCTCCAGGCGCAAGATCAGCACCAGCTCCTCGCCACCGTAACGACAGAGCCAGCCCCACTGGTCAAACATTTTCATGCCCAGCTTGCTCACCCGTTTGAGCACTATATCCCCTGTTTGGTGGCCAAAGGTGTCGTTGACCTGTTTGAAGTTATCGAGATCGAACATCACTACTAGGAAGGGGGCACCGCTGCTGAGCTGTCTCTGCAGGCACTCGTCGAAGAAGCGGCGGTTGTAGAGACCGGTGAGTTTGTCCTGATTGGCTTGCTGGCGGATCTGGGCAAAGTCCTGACTGGCGGCATCCATCTCTTCATAGACCTTGGCCAGCTCCAGCATGCGGCTGCCATGATAGGCAATCCCGCCAGAGCGGCTGGTGCGGATCAGCAGGGTAATCTCCCCCAGCATGCGGCGGAAGTAGCGGGCCCAAAGCAGGGCTAGCAGCAGATAGAAAAAGCAGGCAACGGCAATCATCAGCTGCACGTTGATGGAGACGCTGTCGATCACCTGCTGCATGCTGGCGGTGGGCTCGACACTGAGCAGGAACCAGCGCTGCTCGGGGACACGGTAGTAGGAGACCATCATGCCGCTGGCATCGTCGAGGAAGAAACCTTGCGGCTGTTGCATGTGTGTCAGCCATTCAGGGTGGGTGAGCGGTTTGAATACCTGTTCGCGATCCGGGTGAGCCAGCACCAGCCCGTCATGGTTGATCAGGATCTGATAGCCCTTGCCCAGATGATGGCTCTGTTCATGCCGGTTGTTGAGCCAGTTGGCGAGCGGGGTGAGCTGGGTATCGAGGGAGAGCACCCCCACTCGCTTGCCGTCAGGGTCTTGAATTACCCGAGCCAGCGCCATGGTGAGGGTACCCAAGGTGTAGTCGTAATAGGGATCGGTCCAGACGATCCGGTTCGGGTGGCTGGCTGCCAGCAGATACCAGGGGCGAGTTCTGGGATCGAACTTCTCGTCCGCCTGCCAGGTGGGGTGGATCAGCATCTGGCGATGCTCGGTTCCTACATAGACGTAGTCGAGCTCCATCACCTCGTGATAGGCCTGCCACTGTTGCAGGTAGCGCTCGCCGTTACTGATCGCTGGGCTGCTGAAATCCTGATAATTTACCTGCTGATAAATAAGCGTAAACTGGCGTTTGAGGGTCTCCAGATAGGGTTCGAGCAGGGTATGGAGATATTGGGTGTTGCGGGCAATCAGGTTTTGTTGCTGCTCGAGGCGCAGGGTACGTTCCATATGCAGGTAGTAGATGCTGCCGAGCAACACTACGGGAATAAAGAGCAGGAGGAGGCCCAGCCGCATGCGGGTGATTAAAGACCAAGTGTGCTTGGGCTTGGCGGGGGACATGCACAGATCCTTTTCAGCTCGGGTGTCACCAGCATATATGATGCCGTCCCGCCCGTCTAAAGGCAGAAAATGAGATCCGTTCAATGCTGAACCCCACGTTGCTCCTGATGGCTCACTACGGCGGCATCATGCTGTTGATCCTGGCGCTCTGTGTCGAGTATCTGATCTTTCGTCGCGGCCTGAATATGTTGCGGGTGCACCGTCTGCTGCTGGCAGATGGGGTGGCGGCGCTGGCGCTCTTCTCCATCTTTGCCAGCGGTTGCCTGCTGGCCCTCGAACACGCCAGCTCGGTGGCGCAGCTCTTTGCTCATCCTGCCCACGGTCTCAAAGTGGGGTTGTTTCTGCTGATTGTCGGCTCCCTCGACTATCCCAGTCGCCTCTTCTATCGCTGGCGTCGTGCCCTGCGTCTGGGCAAGGCGCCGATGATCTCGATCCAGCAGTACTTCCGGGTGGTGTGGATCCTGCGGGGCAATCTGGTAATGGTCGCCCTGCTGGCCGTGCTGACAAAACAGCTATCGCTCTAAAGACAAGAGGGTAGGGAGGCAGGTATCTTGGATTGGATAACCCGTCACGCGCCGATTTAAGGAAGAATCGCCATGCGCTCCAATCTGATGTTGCTGATGGCTGCCACCATCTGGGGTATGGGCTTTGTCGCCCAGCGCCTCGGGATGGATCATATGGGGCCCTATACCTTCAATGGCCTGCGCTTTCTGCTCGGTGCCTTCTCCCTGCTGCCGCTGCTCTGGTGGCTCAAATCCCGTCAACCAGTGGTCGCCACTGGCGACCATCGCCAATTGCTGACCGGTGGTGTGCTGGCCGGACTGGTGCTGTTCTGTGCCGCATCCCTGCAGCAGGTGGGGCTGCTCTATACCACTGCCGCCAAGGCCGGTTTCATCACCGGGCTCTACATCATTCTGGTGCCGGTACTGGGGCTGCTGCTGCGGCACAAGACGGGTACCAATACCTGGATTGGAGCCCTCATTGCCCTGAGCGGGCTCTATGTGTTGAGCGTGACCGACGAGTTCACCATCGGTTTTGGCGATCTGCTGCAGGTGATTGGCGCCCTGTTCTGGGCGATCCATCTGCTGCTGGTGGATCACTACTCCAACCGGGTGGCCCCCATCAAGCTGGCTTGTGTGCAGTTTGTGGTGTGCGGCCTGCTCAGTCTCGCCACCGCCTTTGTCATCGAAACTCCGACCGTGGCTGGCGCAGTAGCTGGCTGGCAGGCGCTGCTCTATGCCGGGCTGGTGTCGGTCGGGGTGGGTTATACCCTGCAGGTGCTGGGGCAGCGGGGCGCCCATCCGGCCCACGCCGCCATCATCCTCAGTCTGGAGACCGTCTTTGCCGCCGTGGGGGGCGTATTGCTGCTGGATGAAACGCTGGACGAGCGTGCCATTGCCGGTTGCGCCCTGATGCTGGCGGGGATGCTGATCTCCCAGATCCGGCTGCGCTGGTGGTGGAAGTCGCGCCGGGACAAGGTGCCTGCGACCAAGTAAACCGCGCTCGCTGCATAACAAAAACGCCCCGACTATCGGGGCGTTTTGCATGGCGGCTGTTGGGTCAGGGGCGCTGATCCAGCTCGTGCTCCAGCTCTACCGCCTTCTGACGGGCCGGATGGGTATTGAGGCGTTCCCAATAGGCTTGCAGGTGCGGGAAGTGGGCCAGCTGACCGCTTTGCGCCAGCAGATCCACCAGGAAGGAGTTCATGATGTCGGCGCCGGAGAGGCGATCCCCCACCAGATAGTGGCGACTCGCCAGTACCTCATTGAGGTAGCCCAGCACCTTGGCACACTCTGCTTTGGCGTAGTCCGGCAGGAAGCGCATCGGGCTGCCATCCTTGCGCACAAACATATCCAGCAGCAGCGGCAGGATGCCCGAGCTCTCGGCAAAGTGAAGCCACTGCAGGTATTCGGGATAGTCGGGGCTATCTGATGCCGGTGCCAGCCGATCTGGGGCGTAGCGGGCAATCAGGTACTCGGTGATGGCGCCCGATTCTGCCAGCACCCGGCCGTCGAACTCGATGACCGGCGACTTGCCGAGTGGATGGATGGCTTTTAGCTCGGGCGGTGCCAGAAAGGTGGTGGCATCGCGCTGATACGCCTTGATTTCATAGGGCTGACCCAGCTCTTCGAGCAGCCAGATGATGCGTTGGGAGCGGGATTTGTTCAGGTGGTGCAGGACTATCATAACGACCTCGATTCGGTGGCAGGGTGGGGTATACGAGCGGGCGAGGGGTGTGGTTCACCGGCAGTAAAAAAAGAGCGGGCTTATGCCCGCTCTCTCTCATTGACTGACTTATGCCTCCAGCGCCTGATCCAGATCCGCCAGAATGTCCTCGATCGCCTCGATCCCGACCGACAGACGGATCATCTCGGGTTTGACTCCAGCCTTGGCCTGCTCCTCCTCGCTCAACTGGCGATGGGTGGTGGAGGCGGGGTGGCAGGCCAGCGACTTGGCATCGCCGATGTTGACCAGCCGCTTGAAGATCTTCAACGCATCGTAGAAACGCACGCCCGCCTCGTAGCCATCTTTCAGCCCGAACGAGAGAATCGCCGAGGGGCGACCGGCCATGTACTTCTCTGCCAGCAGATAGTGCGGGTGACCCGGCAGACCGGCGTAGCTGACCCATGCCACCTTGGGGTGATGCTTGAGGTGGTTGGCGACCCGCAGGGCGTTGTCGACGTGGCGCTCCATGCGCAGGCTCAGGGTCTCCAGCCCCTGCAGCAGCAGGAAGGCGTTCATCGGCGCCAGCGCCGCGCCGGTATTGCGCAGCGGCACGGTACGCACCCGCCCGATAAAGGCAGCCGGGCCAAAGGCCTCGGTGTAGACCACCCCGTGGTAGGAGGGCTCGGGTTTGGTCAGCTGGGGGAAGCGTTCGGCGTGATCCGCCCAGGGGAACTTGCCCGAGTCGACGATGACGCCACCCAGCGAGTTGCCGTGGCCGCCTACATATTTGGTCAGGCTGTGCACCACGATGTCAGCGCCGTGTTCGATGGGCTTGCACAGCACTGGGGTGGCGACCGTGTTGTCGACGATAAGCGGCACGCCACGGGCGTGGGCTGCCTTGGCCAGCGCGGCCAGATCGACGATGTTGCCCGCCGGGTTGCCGATGCTCTCGCAGTAGACCGCCTTGGTCTTGTCGTCGATAAGGGCGGCGATGGCTTCGGCGCTGTCATCCTTGGCGAAGCGCACCTCGACCCCGAAACTCGGCAGCATGTGGGCGAACAAGGTGTAGGTGCCGCCATAGAGCTGGGGCGTGGAGACGATGTTGTCACCGGCTGCGGTCAGCGCCTGAATGGCGTAGGTGATGGCGGCGGAACCTGCCGAGACCACCAGTGCGGCGATCCCCCCTTCCAGCGCGGCCATCCGCTGCTCCAGCACATCATTGGTGGGGTTCATGATGCGGGTGTAGATATTGCCCGGCACCGCCAGATTGAACAGATCCGCCCCGTGCTGGGCGCTCTCGAACTCGTAGGCCACCGTCTGGTAGATGGGCACGGCGACCGCCTTGGTGGTGGGGTCGTTGGAAAAGCCGTGGTGCAGGGCCAGGGTCGCATCTTTCATCACACACTCCTTGTTGGATGTTGCTTATGGCATTTATAGATGGATAGACGTCCAATCTATCAGGCCCGTGGCCGATGTAAACAGCAAGATCCGGCAAAGCAATGTCGCCCGCAGGGGATGCGCGTCCCGAGTGGCGGGCAGGCCTGCCGTGCTCAGAGGCGACGGCGATACTCCTTGTCATCGATCTGGTTCATATCCCACTGCATCAGGCGGTTGAGCTGCTGCATGGGATCCTCGATGAGCGCCAGCGGGCGCGGCAGGATCCGCTTGAAGTAACGGCGCAAGGTCTGCTGGACCCGGTTCGGTTTGAGGGGGTTGGCGTGGCTCATGATGGTGCTCCTCTACTGTGGTTCTCACGTTCATCAGCAGTATTGAGCTAAAATGCGGAAGTAAAAACTGATGACTTATAGCAACAGGATTTCCTCTTTTATGCCGACCGGTCGCCTTTACCAGCAATTTCAACGACTCGCCCAGCTGCTTGGCAGCGACGAGCGGGAGATCAGCCTCGCCGAGGTGGCGGATCTGCTCTGCTGCACCCCGCGCAACGCCCGCCTGCTGCTGCGGCGGATGCAGGATCAGGGCTGGCTCAGCTGGTCGGCGGAAGCGGGGCGGGGGCGGCGCTCCCGGCTCACCCTGCTCGATAGTCAGGAGAGCCTGACCCGGCGCCGCTTGCGAGATCTGCTCAGTCAGGGCCAGCTGGCACAGGCGGTGCGGCTGGCCGAGGATCGCCTCGATCTGCTCACCCCGCTGCTGATCGAACAGCTCGGTCAGGCCACCCGTGAGGGGCGCCAGATCCTGCGGGTGCCCTACTACCGGCCGCTGCCGCAGTTGCTGCCCACCGGCCCGATGCGCCGCTCCGAAATTCACCTGAGCCGCCAGATCTTCAACGGCCTCACCCGGCGAAATGAGGAAAATGGGGAAATCGAAGGGGATCTGGCCCACCACTGGGAGTGTCTGGGCCCCTGTCACTGGCGCTTCTATCTGCGCCCGGCGGTGCGCTTTCACCACGGCCGCGAGCTGGTGGTGGAGGATGTGATGGAGAGTCTGCTGGCCCTGCGGGATCGCCCGCTGTTCGCCCATCTGGATCGGCTGGAGAGCCCTTGGCCGCGCACGCTGGATCTCTATCTCGACAGCCCGGATCCCTGGCTGCCCCACCTGCTGGCGGAGCCGGTGGCGACCATTTTGCCACGGGAGCTCAAGGGGGAGGCGGGCTTTGCCCTGCAACCGGTGGGCACAGGCCCATACCGGGTGGCCGCCAACGATCCCCTGCATCTTTGCCTTGCGGCGTTTGACGACTACTTCGGCCTGCGCGCCCTGCTCGACGAGATCGATATCTGGATGCTGCCTGAGCTTGCGGAGCGACTGGAGACCCACCTGCAGCTGGGGCGCGACAGCCCTGAGCTCGGTACCATGCGCGGCGAATCGGAGCTGGAGTCGGGCTGCTACTTCCTGCTGCAGGACGATCGTTCCGGATCCTTGCAGGATCCCTCGCTGCGCCAGTGGCTCGGCCAGCTGCTCAATCCGGTAGCCCTGATGGGGCGGGTCGCCCCCGAGTTGCAACGGGGCTGGACCAGCGCCCTCGGTCTGCTGCCCCACTGGCGCGAAGCACTGCCCGCCCCCTTGCCCACACCGGCGCAGTTGCCGACGACCTTGGTGCTGGCCTGTTTCAACCAGCATCTGGAGTTCAACGAGTGCGCCAACGCCATGAGCAGCCTGCTGGCCGAACAGGGGATCCGACTCGAGGTGCGCACCCTCGATTACGGTCGTTGGGTGAGTGGCGAGGATGAAGACGTGGATCTCTGGCTCGGCACCCTCAACCTCGAACATGCCGGCCCCTTTGCCCCCTACGCCTGGTTGCAGGGCACCCCGTTACTGCGCAAGGTGTGGAGCAGTCAGCATGAGTTGTGGCAAGGGTTGATGCAGTGGCGCGCCAGCGGTGAGGAGCCTGGCCCCCGCGCCCTGCTGGCAACTGTGCAGCAGCAGAGCTGGTTTGTGCCGCTGTTCCACCACTGGCTGGAGCTGGAGAGCCGGGTCGGCGTGCACGGGGTGCGGATGACGGCGCTCGGCTGGTTCGATTTTCGCAGCGCCTGGTTGCGGCCGGAACTGGCTGTCAGCACTTGGGATAAGACGGGGAGGCTTGAGTCCTGATGCGGGGCGCGTTAGCCTGAGCACGGTTCAATGACAAGGAGTCAACCCATGCTGGAAATGCAGATCCAACCCCGCTTTCAGGAGACGGATGCCCTCGGCCATATCAACAATACGGTGCCGGCGGTCTGGTTCGAATCGGCGCGGGATCCCCTGTTCCGGATCTTTTCCCCCGATCTGGATGTGCATAACTGGCATCTGATCATCGCGGGCTATACGGTGCAGTTCAAACGGGAGCTGTTCTACGGCCAGCCGGTCACCATCAAGACCGGCGTGCGCCGCATCGGCACCAGCTCATTTACGGTCTGGCAGGAGGCCTGGCAGGGCGGCGAACTGGCCGTCACCGCCGAAACGACCCTGATCCATTTTGACTACCGGACCCGCCAATCCCTGCCCCTGAGCGATGTTCACCGGGAAGGGCTGCGGGCCTGGCTGACAGAGAGTTAACCACGGGCCGGATGGCCCATCACAGGAGTGTTATGTACAACTCAATGCGCAACACAGCGATCGCGCTGACCCTGGGATTCTGCTCCCTCCCTTCTCTGGCCGCTTCTCTCGCCGAGCAGTTTACCCTGATGGAGAAGGGGGCCGAGAGCGCCCTCGATATCCGTCAATTCAGCCATGACGGCGTCGATATCAAGGCCTGGATCGATGGCGCCCCCGTCATCATCGCCGTGCCCATCATGAACGAGCTGGGCAAGCTGGAAGGGGAGAGCCGCTACTACTTCAAGGGCGGCAAGCTGTTCGGGGTCAAAGAGCCCGCCGCCCAGTTCGCCTTTGACGACAGCGGCAAGCTGACCCAATGGCTGGACGAGAAGGGCCAGCCCGCCGAGTTTGTCAGCAAGATGAGCATGCAGCAGCGTCAGGAGTGGCTCACCAAGCGGGCCGCCGAGCTGAGCAAGTTGTTCGCGCCGAGCGCGGCCGAGCAGAGGGCGGCCAAGGGTGGCGTCAAGCTGAAGGGGGCGGATCTCGCTCACTGGCTCTGCAACGGCAAACTGATGGATCTTGCCCATGGCGACAAGGTGATCTTCGAGCAGGATAAGCTGAAGATTGGCGAGCAGGGGATCGAGGGGGAGGTCTCCCTGCGTCAGGATAAGGGGTGGCAGGAGTTGAGCCTCAAGTGCGAGGTGCAGGGCACTCAGGTGACCCGCCTCACCTGGCAATCTTTACCGGCAACCAACAAGCCGCAATAAGTGCACCACAGCAAGGGGCCCATCGTGGGCCCCTTGTCATTGGCTCATTGTTCCCCCAGCTTGAGCCGGGTGAGCGCCTCGACCCGGCGCCACTGTCCGGGTTCGAACCAGCGGGCCAGCAGCTCCTGTTGCTGTTCGGCCCGGGCCTCGTTCGGCAGTTGCCTGAGTTCGGCCAGAAAGCCGCTGAGCTGCTCCTCGAACCCTTGCCGGTTCTGCTCCAGCTGGCGCATCCGATCCACTGCTTCCGGCCCCCCCGTCTCCAGCAGCAGGGCATCCCGTTTGGCTGGCTCCATCTGTGCCAGCTCTTGCAACTCTTCAAGCAGGCGGCTGTTGGCCTCCGCCTCGCGAAACCAGCCCGGTTGCTCCGCCAGCCAGAGATCCAGCTCGCTGGCCAGCTGCGACTTGTCGCTGTCTCTTGCTTCCGCCAGCGCCCTGCGGCGCAGGGTCAGCTGCTCCATCAGTCGATCCTCGGCAAACAGCTGGGCCTGCTCGGCCGGGGTAAAGCTCTGCTGGCGCAGCTGCTCCCGCTCGTCAAACAGGATCTGCAAGCTGGCGAGGGAGATTTCGGTGGGCACCGTCAGGCTGCTCTGGGCGGAGACAAAGGTGCGATAGCGCGCCTGCAGGGCATCGGCGGCCTCCTGCTCGGGATCGTGCGGGTGGCTCTGTGCATGCTGATTGGTTTGAGCCTGTGATGAGTCTGCCGTCGGTGCTGTGGGCCAGAGCAACACCCCGCCAAGCAGCAGGGTGATGGCGCAGGGCACGACGAGCAGGGTGGCGATCTTCATAGTCCCAGCTCCTTGAGACGGTTGGCATGCTGGCGATAGAGGGTGACCGGATCGGTCTCGAACAGATGGTGGATGCCGAATGACTGGTTCACTTCGTCCAGATGGTTCATCCGGTAGTCGGTGCCGATCACCTTGCCGAGGTGACTGCTGCAGACTCCGACCAGCCCGTCATTGGGCTCCTTGAAGAAGGCGCCGGTCAG
This sequence comes from Aeromonas sp. 600282, assembly GCF_049175755.1. Lineage (NCBI taxonomy): Bacteria > Pseudomonadati > Pseudomonadota > Gammaproteobacteria > Aeromonadales > Aeromonadaceae > Aeromonas > Aeromonas sp. 600282. The sequence goes on from NZ_JAAKVR010000004.1 coordinate 42,297, forward strand.
CGCCAGCGCAGGATCCACCGGATCCAGCAGATTGGTCAGGTTGCCGCGCCCGCTCCAGGAGAAGTAGTAGACGCCGTTGCTGGCCTGCATCGGCCCCTCGCCGCAATAGCGGCTGGGCAGCCCCTCCGGGTAGCGCTGGTTGAACTGGCTGGCCCCCTTGCTAGTGAGGGCATCGAGGGCGGCGACCGGATCTTGCGGCAGCTGGCTCCCGCCCGAGAGCAGCGAAATCATGTCGGAGAGGGCGTGGGCTGCGGCGGCCGCCAGCTTCTCAGCGGCCGAGCCGGGGGCGGCATTGGCCCGCACCAGATCGGCAATCTCGGAGCCGTAGTTGACCCCGCCGACGCTGGTGGCGGAGGCGACCAGCTCGGGGGCGACCGAAGCGACATAGCGGATGGTCGGGCCGCCATGGGAGTGGCCGATCAGGTTGACCTTCTCGGCGCCGGTGGCGGCCAGCAGCAGTTCAATCTGGGCGAGCAACTGCTCCCCCCGCTGCTCGGAGCTGGCGGTAGCAGATACCTGAGCCACGTAGACCTTGGCGCCATCGCGGCTCAGGGCTTGCGGAATGCCGTAGAAGTAATCGACCCCGAGCAGCTTGTCGAAGCCGAACAGGCCGTGCACCAGCACTATGGGGTAGCGGGTCTGGGTGTATCCGCTGGCGTGTGCCAGCATGGGCAGGGTGCAGAGCAGCACCAGAAGCCATCTCTTCATCATCAGCATCCTTGTTGAATCGTGAGGAACAGATTGTGTGGCGTACTCCATGTTCGCCGGTGCCAGTATGGTGGCTGCTGACGGGAGAGGCTGTGAGGGGGATCGCAACTCGGGATTCAAAAGGGATTCAGGGTGCGGGCGGGGAGGCTGTGCTCCCCGCCCTGTGGCTTATTGCCACTCCACCAGGTGATACTGCTTCTTGCCCCGGCGCAGCAGCAAGTAGCGACCAAACAGCCGATCAGTGGCGCTCAGCTGATCATCTTGCTTGAGCACACCATTGAGACTGATGGCGCCCGCCGCCAGCAGCTCACGGGCGATACGCCTGGAGTTCGCCAGACCGCAGCTGACCAGCAGGCTGACCAGATCCGTCTCGCCGCTGACGGTGCTACACGGCATGCCATCCTGCGCCAGCTGTGCCAGATCGCTCTCGCCGAGGCGGGTCACGTCGCCGCTAAACAGCAGCTCGTTGATGCGCTGCACCGCAGCCAGCGCCGCCTTGCCGTGCACCAGCTCGGTCAGCTCGTTCGCCAACACCTGCTGGGCCTGCTTGCGCCCCTGCCGCTTCGCGTCTTCCGCCTCCAGCGCCTCAATCTCGGCCAGCGGCATAAAGCTGTAGTAGCGCAGGAAGCGGTAGACATCCTCGTCCGCCGTGCCGAGCCAGAACTGGTAGAAGGCGTAAGGGGAGGTGAGCGCCGGATCGAGCCAGACCGCGCCCCCTTCGGTCTTGCCGAACTTGGTGCCGTCTGCCTTGGTGATGAGGGGCAGGGTCATGCCGTGCACCTGCGCCTGATGGAGGCGACGGGTCAGATCCATGCCGCTGGTGATATTGCCCCACTGGTCGTTGCCGCCAATCTGCAGGGTGCAACCGAGCCGCTGGTGCAGCACCGCAAAGTCGTAGGATTGCAGCAGAGCGTAGGAGAACTCGGTGAACGAGATGCCCTGATCCGGGCGAGCCAGCCGCTGACGCACCGACTCCCGCGCCAGCATGGCGTTGACCGAGAAGTGCTTGCCGATATCCCGCAGAAAATCGAGGGCGGACATCTGCCCCATCCAGTCGCCATTGTTGACCAGTTGCGGGGCCGACAGGCCATCATCGGCGGGCAGCAGCGCCCTGATTTGGGCCGACAGGCTGGCGACCCAACCCTGCACGTTATCGGCACTGTTGAGGCTGCGCTCGGTCGCCTTGAAGCTGGGATCGCCGATAAGGCCGGTTGCCCCGCCCACCAGTGCCACCGGGGTGTGCCCAGCCAGCTGGAAGCGGCGCAGCATCAGCAGTGGCACCAGATGGCCGATATGCAGGCTGCCGGCAGTGGGATCGAACCCGCAATAGACGGTGCGCGGGGTGGCAAGATGATCGGCCAGGGCTGCCGGGTCGGAATTCTGGGCCACAAGGCCGCGCTCGGTCAGCTCATCGAGCAGGTGGGGGTTGATCATGGGTTCTCCAACAGCAGGGGGAAAGCCGTCATCCTCGCCGTTCTGGCTGGTGGCGGATATGTCCCCTCAGGGACAGTTTTGCCACTCTCGTGCTAGCATTCAGCCATAGCGGGGAATCGCTCCCCGTCACCGGAAACGTGCCACCATGACCCAGCCATTCACCACAGATGCCTTGACCCGCAGCATGACCGAGGTAGTCGATGCCCTGCACAGCAGCGCCTTTGCGGCGGCGCTGGTGCGGCTGATCCAGCAGCAGGTGGCGTTTGATTGTGCCCTGCTGCTCGGGGTGGGGCAGCGGCCCGTCTACCTCTACGACAACCTCAACCATCAGCGGGCTCTGCTGTTTGATCGCTACCTCACCAGCCACTTCAGTCAGGATCCCTTTATGCAGGCGCTGGAGCAGGGCTTGCCTGCCGGCGTCTGGACCCTGGCGCAGGTCTCCCAAGGGCGGCTCGATCCCGAATATCGCCACCACTTCTATCAGGCCACCGGCTGGCAGGAGGAGGTGGGGCTGATCCTGCCGGTGCGGGACGGACTGACACTGATGCTGTTTCTCGGGCGACTCGACAAGCGCAGTACCCTCAGCCGTGACGAGCAGGCAAGGCTGGAGCAGCTGTTCCCGCTGGTGCATTCGCTCTGTCGTCAGCAGTGGCGGCAGAGCCAGCCGCTGTTGGCCCAGAGCACTGCGCTGCCAGACAGCGCCAGCCTCCGGAGTGCGGTGGAGCAGGCGATGGCGAGTGTCGGGGGGGATCTGCTCACCCGGCGCGAGCGGCAGGTGGCGGAGTTGTTGCTGCAGGGGCTGGATACCGAGGCGATTGCCGCGGAGCTCGGGATTGGCAGCGGTACGGTGAAGAATCACCGCAAGCATCTCTATGGCAAGCTGCGGCTCGGCTCGCGGGCAGAGCTGTTTCATCTCTTCCTCAACCATCTGATCACCACAGAGGGAAGAGGATGAACCGGGGTTACTCGATCTTCGGTAGCGGCTTATCGCTTTGGGGAAGGTTACTGAGCCGCTGGTAGCGTTCCATCAACTGCCGGTATTCGCTACCGAGACGAACCTGATCGAGGGCTTGTTGCAACCGGGCGACCTGCTGCCGATCCGCCCGCGGGTTGAAAGCAAAGCAGTTGTCCTGTTCCTCCAGCACTGCGACAGAGATGAAATCTTCCGCGGCAAATCCCAGAGCTTTCAGTTGATGGAATAACATCACCTCGTTGCCTGCTACCAGATCTGTACGGGCCATGATGAGCTGGCGTACCACCTGCTCCATGCGCTCCACCGCCATCATGTTGCCCGGGCTGATGCCGCGGTTGAGCAGTAACTGCTCCCCCACGTCAGCCTGCATTACCCCTACCTGCAGTTTGGCCAGATCCCCCTTGCCGGTCACTCTGGGGGCATCCTGTTTTCGTCCGACCAGCGTCACTCGCGAGTGGCTGATGGGGCAAACCCATAGGAAATGGGGATCACGCTCTTTGGTTCTGGCGGTGGTAAAAAGAACGGCCTCCGGTTGCTGGGTCAGCAGATACCAACCGCGGGCCCATGGCAGAAATTGGATCGGTTGCTCCGGCTCCCCCAGCTCGCGCCACATCAGCCGCAGCAGCTCAACTGCCAGCCCGATGGGCTTGCCCTCCTTGTCCAGCCCGTTGAGGGGCATGTTCTGCTCCGAGTAATAGATAAAGGCGGACCGTGCGGGGAAGCTGGTCAGCAGGAGCAGGGCGATAAGGGCCGCGAGCAGGGATCGCATGGCGCACTCCTTGTGCAGGGAATTACCTATCAGTCTATGTGTCCTTGGCCGGAAGTTCATAGTCGGGTCGCGGATACCGCGACAGGCCACCTTGCGGTGACCTGTCGGTTTATTTTAGCAGGGCCTCCATCTCCGCCTCTGCCTTGGCGCGAGCCTCGGCTTCTGCTGCTATGGCGGCATCGGTGGCGCTCTCTCCGGCCGTATGGGGGGCGGCACTGACGGCCTGTTTGGCTGGCGCGGCAACAGCCTTGGTGGCTTCCTGTGTCACAGTAGCTGCGGCGGTGCTGACTGCCTGTTTGGCAGGAACGACAACAGCCTTGGTGGCCTCTTGCGTCGCGGTCGCAGCGGCGCTGCTGACGGCTTGCTTGGCAGGAGCGGCAACGGCCTTGGTGGCTTCTTGCGTCGCGGTCGCAGCTGCGCTGCTGACGGCTTGTTTGGCAGGAACGGCAACGGCCTTGGTGGCTTCTTGCGTTGCGGTCGCAGCGGCGCTGCTGACGGCCTGTTTGGCAGGAGCGGCAACTGCCTTGGTGGCTTCTTGCGTCACGGTTGCGGCGGCGGTGCTGACGGCTTGTTTGGCAGGAGTGGCAACGGCCTTGGTGGCTTCTTGCGTTGCGGTCGCAGTGGCGCTGCTCACCGCCTGTTTGGCGGGTGCAGTGACTGCGGTGGTTGCACTACGGGTCAGATCGGTCGCGCTTTGGCTTACCGCTTGGGTGGCCTGCCCTGTGGCGTTGGCGGCTGCGCCGCTGATAGCCTGACTTGCACTGTTGGTCAGCGAGCCGGTGACGCCGCGGGTCACTGTGCCCAGAGCGCTGCCAAGGGAGAAGGGGGAGGCGCCACTCTGACTGGTCGCCGCCCCGGTCAGGGCATTGGCCGCCGGGGTGAGCTGGCTGGTGGGGGTCTGCCAGCCCTGCATGGCGGTTGGCCAGGTCGGTGCCGTGCCCGCCAGATTTTCGCCGAAGGTCAGGGTGGTGCCATCCCCTTTTTGCAGCAATACAGACATCTGGTTGGTTTGCGAGTTCCACACCATCCCCGCCTGCTTGGCGATATCCGGCACGGGCGCATACTCGGAGACCACATAGAAAAGCGGCCCCTCCTGCTGTAACTTGTCGGCCGTCTTGAGCAACTGCATGGTGCTGTCGTAATTGGGGCCAAGGATGGCGGTCATCCGATCCTTGATCAGGGGTTGTTCGAACAGATTGACCTCGTTCGGGTCAAAGCCGACCAGCGGCTTGAGCAGGGCCCACATCAGCTGGCTGGTGGGGCTCATCATCAGCAATGGAGCAACGCAGGCGGACAACATCAGGCTCAGGCAGGCAGCCTTGAGCAACGGCATGATACGCATTGGGATAATATCCAAATAACGATTTGATAAATAAGGTTATATTTTGTCAGGACGTGACAAATTCACCGGGAGTTTGCGCGTGGCAGCGAGAGACTGCCCGCAGGCGCTGGCAGGCTACCATATTGGTTCCACAATGCCAGCAGGCTGTATGATTATCCGTCAAGTAAACTCGGGGCCGGGTTGATTGCTGGAGTGGGCCTGAGAGTCTGGCGTTCCCCTGCGATGGTGCTGCCAGTGGCCACATGGCAGCAAAACCAGAAGAGGATTTCAGGGGGCCAGTGAGGCTTTTCTTGATCCAGCTAAAGACATGGACGTGATCCCTGTCGCATAATGCAGCTCCTTTCTACTCTTGGCTGGAACCTAAGAAATGGCTCGTCGCTCTTCCAATGCACAACGTCGTCGCAGTAGCTGGTGGTACAAACGCCTGTTGGCAAGGGAGCGGCAAGAGCGCGAAGCGCGTTCCGTCCGGGATTGATAAAGCATTGAAAAACGGAGCGTTTGCTCCGTTTTTTTTCACCTATGAAACTGGCTGAATGGCTCAGTGTGCAGCCCTGTCTGCCGACAATAAATCACTCTGACCGTGCCGGTTGTATGGAGTGATGCGATGGATGATGCATGATGGACGTTTCGAGAAGGAGCCTCATATGCAGATTACCATCCGTCATGCCGAATCCGCCGATGCCCCCGCCTTGCGGGATCTCTATGCCATGCCCAATGCCCAGGCGGGCACTTTGCACTTGCCTATGTCTCCCCTTAGCCAGTGGCAGAAGCGGTTGGAGAGTGACAGCGTGGTGGCACTGGTCGCCGATGTTGACGGCTTGCTGGTAGGCCAGCTCTCGCTGCTGGTTGAGCCCAATCCGAGACGCAAGCATGTGGCCTGTATCGGTATGGGGGTACGGGATGACTGGGCAGGCAAGGGGGTGGGCTCTGCCCTGATGGCTGCGGCGCTGGATCTGGCCGATAACTGGCTCAACCTGCACCGGATTGAGCTGACCGTCTATACCGACAATGAGGCCGCACAGGCGCTCTATCGCAAGTTCGGTTTCACGCAGGAGGGGCTGGCTCGTGACTATGCCTTCCGGCAAGGGCGCTATGTGGATGTGTTCTATATGGCCAGAGTTGCGGGGGGCGTCAGTCGCTAACGGCATGGTCGATTATCAGGCCAGATTGCGCCCGGTGATCCGGGCGCTGGAGCAGAATCCCGAGCTCTGCCTCAGTGAGGCGGCCAGTCTTGCGGCGCTCTCCAGCTATCACTTTCATCGGGTCTTTACCGCCGTCACCGGTGAAACCCCGACCGAGATGCAGCGCCGCCTGCGGTTGGAGCGGGCTGCTCGCTCTCTCTGCTACAGTCGCGACCCGATCACCGAGATTGCCTTCTCGGCCGGTTTTGCCAGCTCACAGGCCTTTGCCAAGGCGTTTCGCAAGCAGTTTGCCATGGCACCGGGGATGTTGCGCCGCCAGCCGTCACTCTTGCAACTGAGCAAGAATGGACACGCGGCTGCCCGGGTCTCTGATTATGCTGAAGGCCGTTCCAGTGAAAGGAGGCTACAGATGAAAACCGAACAGATGGCTGCGCGCACTCTGGCCTATATCCGGGTCACCGGCCCTTACGGCATAGGCTATGAGCCGGTGTGTGACCAGCTCTATCAATGGGCTGTCGGGTTGGGCTTGGCCGAAGGGGAGTGGATCTTCATCTACCACGACAACCCCGAAGTGACGGCTCCCCAGCAGTGCCGCACCGATATTTGCGTCACCGTGCCGGCGGGCACCAGGGGAAGTGGCAATGTGGAGATCCAGCAGCTGGCGGGCGGCCGCTATGGCCAGTCACGTTTTACCGTGACCGACCCGGCCCAGTACCCCGCACTCTGGCAGCAACATATCGGTGAGGTGGTAGCGGCCGGTTTCGAATTTGATGATCGACCCTGTTTCGAGCTCTATCACAGCTTCGATCCGGTGACCAAGGTTGCGGATGTGAGCTTTTGCTCCAGCCTAAAGGGTTAGGGCACAACAAGACGTAAGGGATGGTACAGAGCATCGCGCAGAAATTAGAGAGCCGGACAGTGTCCGGCTCTTTTGCATCTGGCGGTTGGGCGGCGGTTAGCGCTGGAACCCCTTCTGGGCGAACTTGGGGCGGGCGTTCATGATCTGCTCCACCTGTTCGTCGCTCATCTTGCCACGCGACAACCCGAGCACCTTGTAGGTGAGCAGCGGCCGGGCGGGCAGGGCAATCATCAGGGCACGGATCTGGTTCTCGTCATCCTTCTCCCGGGTCGGCTTGCCGTAGGCATAGGTGAGGACGCCGGCATCCATCAGGTTTTTGACGGCGGGCTCGGTGATCGGCAAGTTTATGACGCTTTTACGCTGCAGCACGAACTCGCGCAGCACCGCCTTCTCGTTGAAGTCGAGGAAGCCGATCATCTGGGCCAGCTGGTCCTGCTGACGGCGCGCCTGCCACTCTTCGCACGCCCACTCCCAGGCGATCAGGAAGCCTTGACTGCAGAAGTAGGAGATGGCGATCAGCATGCCGACCCCCAGCCAGGCCGCATGATCCGCAGCCCACTGGCTGACGGCCCCTTTCATCAGCCCGGCCGGAAACAGCAAAATGATGCTGCAACAGAGCAACAACCAGACCATTAGCCAATTGAGGCGGTTCAGTTGATAGAAATGTTGGATCCACCGTTTCATTGTTCATCCTTCCCAAACTGTTGTGGATAGTGAACTACCTACAGCAATCGGTGTGCCAACAGCGTAATGGCGCCGGGGAGGGGAGGCTGGCGATACATTTCCTTACAACTTATTGAATGAGTTATCAGTAATTTGCCTTGTGAGGCGGCGGTCGAGTTGCTAAAACGTCCCCTCAGTCATTGGGGAGTAGCAACCCGCCCGCATTCCGGGCCGGGCCCATGTCAACACTCTTGGATCCTCGTATCCATGGCATGGGCGGCGATAGGCACTATCGCTCTGCAAGACCTTTGGCCTCGATATGCACGCCAGCCGGGCGAGCCATGTCGGGTCCATTGCTTACTCTGCTCGCCTGGCGGTATCTATTATGTTGATTACCCTGCTGTTATTTCTCGTCTCTGCGGTCACCATCTACCTTGCCTGCGAATACTTCGTCAACGGCATCGAGTGGACCGGCCACCACTTCAAACTCTCCCAAAGCGCTACCGGCTCCCTGCTGGCTGCACTGGGTACGGCGCTGCCCGAGTGTATCGTGACCCTGACAGCTCTGCTGATGGGCAACACAACCGCCCAGCAGGAGATCGGCATTGGCGCCGCCCTTGGCGGGCCGCTGGTGTTGGCGACCATCGGCTATGCGGCAGTCGGCCTCACCCTGCTGCTTTGCATGGGGCGTACCGAACGGGCCATCGATGGCGAGGTGCAGCGCGAGATTGGGCGGGATCAGCGCTGGTTTATGGGGATCTTTCTGGTGGCGACCGCGCTGGGGCTGGTCGCCTTCACCGGCAAGAGCTGGCTGGCCCCGCTCTTCCTGCTGGTCTACCTCGTCTATGTAAGGCGCGAGCTGAAACAGAGTGACAGCCATGAGGTCGAGCTGCCGGAGCCCCTCAAGCTGGCTCCAAATGCCGGGATCCCGCCCCTTGGCAAGGTGCTGCTGCAGACACTGGCTGCACTGGTGGTGGTGGCGCTGGCGGCCCAGCTGTTTGTCCATCAGCTGGAGAGCATGGGCGAGCTTTTTGGCCTCTCGCCGGTGCTCGCGGCCCTGCTGTTGAGTCCGGTGGCGACCGAGATGCCGGAGCTGATGAACGTGCTGATCTGGGTGCGGCAGGGCAAGAACCGGCTGGCACTGGCCAATATCTCCGGGGCCATGATGATCCAGGGCACTATCCCCAAGGCGTTCTGCTTGCTCTTTACCCCTTGGTTGCTGGATGGCGCAATGATGGCCTCCTCGCTGGTGACGCTGTTGGCGGTGGGGTTGCTCTGGTGGGGGTTCAGAAAGGGAACCATGACCGCCGGACGGCTGGCGCTGGTCGGTCTGCTCTATCTCGGTTTTTGCAGTTGGCTGCTGGTGAGCTGAAACGGGAAGCGCGGATATGAAAAAGCCCCCTTGGCAGGGGGCTTTGTTGTATCGGTTGGGGCGGTGCTTACAGCGCGGCGATTTCGGCCTGCTGGGCTTCCAGCTTGGTCAGCTGGAGACGGTAATCTTCCAGCTTCTCACGCTCTTTGGCGATGACCGCTTCCGGCGCCTTGGCGACGAAGGCTTCGTTGCCAAGCTTGCCTTCGATACGGCCGCACTCGCCCACCAGGCGGGCAACCTCTTTGGCCAGACGGGCCAGCTCGGCATCCTTGTCGATGAGACCAGCCATCGGGATCATCAGCTCGGTGGCACCGATCAGCTTCTTCACTGACAGCGGGGCGGTTTCACCGTCCGCCAGTACGCGGATGGACTCCAGACGGGCCAGCGACTTGAGGAAGGCCTCATTGTCAGCGGCGCGCTGGGCATCCTTGGCATCGCACTGGAGCAGCACGTTGAGGGGCACGCTCGGGGCCACGTTCATCTCGGCACGGATGTTGCGGATGCTGACGATGAACTCCTTCACCCACTCCTGATCCGCCATCGCGGCTTCGTCCACCTTGGCGGCGTCGAACTCCGGGAAGGCCTGAATCATGATGGTGTCGGCGTGTACGCCGGCCAGCGGGGCGACCGATTTCCAGATGGTCTCGGTGATGAACGGGATGATCGGGTGCGCCAGACGCAGCAGGGTCTCGAGGACGCTGACGAGGGTGTGGCGTGCAGCGCGTTGATCGGCCTCGGAACCCTTGGTCAGCACTGGCTTAGTCAGCTCCAGATACCAGTCACAGAACTGGTTCCAGATAAATTCGTACAGCACGCCAGCCGCGATATCGAAGCGATAGGTATCGAGGGCGGTGCGGAAGTCACGGATGGCCACTTGCAGCTGGGACTGGATCCAGCGGTCCGCCAGACTGAACTGCATCTCGCCGCCGTTGAAGCCGCAATCCTGATCTTCGGTGTTCATCAGCACATAGCGGGAGGCGTTCCACAACTTGTTGCAGAAGTTGTTGTAGCCATCCAGGCGCTTCATGTCCCAGTTGATGTCACGACCGGTAGAGGCCAGCGCTGCCAGCGTGAAGCGCAGGGCGTCGGTACCGTGGGCATCGATCCCTTCCGGGAACTGCTTGGCGGTACGCTTGGCAATCTTCTCGGCCATCTGCGGCTGCATCATGTTGCCGGTGCGCTTCTCCAGCAGATCTTCCAGCGAGATGCCATCGATCATGTCGAGGGGGTCCAGCACGTTGCCCTTGGACTTGGACATCTTCTGGCCTTCTTCGTCACGGATAAGGCCGGTGATGTAGACGGTCTTGAACGGGACTTGCGGCTGGCCGTTTTCGTCCTTGATGAAGTGCATGGTCATCATGATCATCCGGGCAATCCAGAAGAAGATGATGTCGAAGCCGCTCATCAGCACGTCGGTCGGGTGGAAGGTCTTGAGTGCCTCGGTGTTGTTCGGCCAGCCCAAGGTGGAGAAGGTCCACAGAGCGGAGCTGAACCAGGTGTCGAGCACATCTTCGTCCTGACGCAGTACGGTTACGGTCGGGATGCTGTGCTTGGCGCGCACTTCATCTTCGCTGCGGCCAACGTAGACGTTGCCGGCGTCGTCATACCATGCCGGGATGCGGTGACCCCACCACAGCTGACGGGAGACGCACCAGTCCTGAATGTCGCGCATCCAGGAGAAGTACATGTTTTCGTACTGCTTCGGCACGAACTGGATGCGGCCATCTTCCACCGCCTCGATGGCGGTCTTGGCCATCGGAGCCACGCGCACGTACCACTGGTCGGTCAGCATCGGCTCGATGGGCACGCCACCGCGATCGCCGTACGGCTGTTGCAGTATGTGATCCTTGATCTCGTCCAGCAGACCCAGCTCTTCGAGCTTGGCCAGAATCGCCTTGCGGGCGGCGAAGCGCTCCAGACCGGCGAACTCGGCCGGCAGGGCAGCGTCATAGGCGGTGCTCGGGTTGCCGTGGGTATCGACCACTTCGGCCTCGGCACGCACGTGGGCGTCCAGAGTGAAGATGTTGATCATCGGCAGGCTGTGGCGCTTGCCCACTTCGTTATCGTTGAAGTCGTGGGCAGGGGTGATCTTCACGCAACCGGTGCCCTTCTCCATGTCGGCGTGTTCGTCGGCAACGATGGGGATCAGACGGTTCACCAGCGGCAGCAGGATGTGCTGGCCGATCAGCGCCTTGTAGCGCGGGTCTTCCGGGTTCACGGCCACGGCGGTATCGCCCAGCATGGTCTCCGGACGGGTGGTGGCGACGATCAGGTAATCCTTGCCTTCGGCAGTCTTGGCTCCATTGGCAAGCGGATAGCGCAGGTGCCACATGTGGCCCTTGATCTCGCGGTTTTCCACTTCCAGATCGGAGATGGCGGTGTTGAGTTTCGGATCCCAGTTCACCAGACGCTTGCCGCGGTACATCAGGCCATCTTCGTAAAGACGAACGAACACTTCCTGCACGGCGGCGGAGAGACCCTCATCCATGGTGAAGCGCTCGCGCTCCCAATCTACGGAGTCGCCCAGACGGCGCATCTGGCGGGTGATGGTGCCACCGGACTCTTCCTTCCACTGCCAAATCTTGTCGATGAAGGCATCACGGCCGTAATCGTGGCGAGTCTTGCCCTCTTCTGCGGCGATCTTGCGCTCAACCACCATCTGGGTGGCGATACCGGCGTGGTCGGTACCTGCCTGCCACAGGGTGTTCTTGCCCTGCATGCGGTTGTAGCGGATCAGGGTATCCATCAGGGTTTGCTGGAAGGCGTGACCCATGTGCAGGCTGCCGGTGACGTTCGGCGGCGGGATCATGATGCAGAAGGAGTCTTTGCTGGTGTCGCCGTGGGGCTTGAAGTAACCCTGGGCTTCCCAGTGCTGATAGAGCGCCTGTTCGATGGCGTTGTGATTAAAAGTCTTTTCCATGGTCTCGCCGTAATCTGGATGGATGGATTCTGGTGTTGATTCGTCGTGGATCACAGGCGGCGCAGTCAGGGCTGCGCCGGATCCGGTGCGGCAAGGACGGGCTGATCCCTCATTTCGAGGGTATGGCCTGCCTGGCGATAGTGCTTGTAGCGCTCGCGGGCTTGCTGCTTTTGTGTTTCGTCAGTGGGGACAAAATCTACCACTTGAGCGAAGTGTCCTGCAAACAAAGGTGTCGCAGTGGCCAGATTGATGAGGCGGGCGTAGCGCCGTTTCGGTGGCTGATAGCCGATCTCCACCGGGGCCATGCCGCTTTCGCCTTGCAGCTGGTGCGGCACGAAGCGCTCCGGCGGCAGTTGCCACAACAGCTCGTCCAGACGCAGAGCCTGGGCCTCATCGTTGCAGAACAGGTAGATATGGCCCGCACCCCACGACTCGGCCGCAAGAGTGCAGGCCAGTCGCTCGACCGCAGAGGCCTGCGCGTCATCCTGTTCGCTCATCAGGTAAAAGGTCACTTGGCTCATCAGGTTGATCCCGTTTTGCGGTGACGGACTGTTGACCGCCTCATGAGGCTGACGGGGCGTTTCCCGTCCGCAGCTCACTGATTCAAGAATGAAACAAGGAAGAGGCGGGCCTCTTCCTTGTTGTTCAGGGTAACGCCAACCCTTCCGATGCAGCCATCGGCAGGGGCCGGAGAGTTACTCTTTCTCTTCGATATCCACGCCAGCCCGGTTCAGCAGGAACTGGGTCAGCAGGGGCACCGGACGACCGGTAGAGCCTTTGTCCTTGCCACTCTTCCAGGCAGTCCCGGCGATATCCAGGTGGGCCCAGTTGTACTTCTTGGTGAAGCGTGACAGGAAGGCGGCTGCGGTGATGGTGCCGGCCGGACGACCGCCGATGTTGGCCATGTCGGCGAACGGGCTGTCGATCTGCTCCTGATACTCGTCAAACAGCGGCAGACGCCAGGCGCGATCACCCGCCTGTTCGGAGGCGTTGAGCAGCTCGTGGGCCAGCGGGTTGTGGTTGGCCAGCAGACCCGAGGTGTGGTGACCCAACGCGATGACGCAGGCACCGGTCAGGGTCGCCACGTCGATGACGGTTTCCGGATCGAAGCGGTCCACATAGGTCAGCGCATCACACAGCACCAGACGACCTTCCGCATCGGTGTTGAGCACTTCGATGGTCTGGCCGGACATGGAGGTGAGGATGTCACCCGGACGATAGGCGTTGCCACCCGGCATGTTTTCACAGCCAGCCAGTACGCCGATGACGTTGATCGGCAGTTGCAGCTGTGCCAGCGCATGCATGGTACCGAGCACGGAGGCGGCGCCACCCATGTCGTACTTCATCTCGTCCATGCCGTCAGCCGGCTTGATGGAGATGCCGCCGGAGTCGAAGGTCAGACCCTTGCCGACCAGCACGATGGGCTTGGCATCCGGATGACCCTTGTATTCGATGATGGCCATCATGGCTTCGTTATCGGAGCCGCGGGCCACCGCCAGATAGGAGTTCATGCCGAGTTCGGCCATCTCCTGCTCGCCCACCACCTTGGTGGTGATGTTGTCGTAGGCATCGGCCAGACGACGGGCCTGGGAAGCCAGATAGGCCGGGTTGCAGACGTTGGGCGGCATGTTCGCCACGTCGCGGCAGACCCGCACACCCTTGGCCACGGCCAGACCGTGAGCGATGGCTTTTTCACCAATGGTCAGTTCCCGACGCGTCGGCACGTTGAATACCAGCTTGCGCAGCGGGCGACGTGGCTCGGCCTTGTTGGTCTTGAACTGATCGAAGCTGTAGAGGCCCGCCTTGGTGGTTTCTACCGCCTGGCGCACCTTCCAATAGGTATCCCGACCCTTGACGTGCAGCTCGGTGAGGAAGCAGACCGCTTCCATGGAGCCGGTTTCGTTCAGGGTGGTGATGGTCTTGTTGATGATCTGCTTGTACTGGCGTTCGTCGAGTTCCCGCTCCTTGCCGCATCCGACCAGCAGTACGCGCTCGCTGAGCACGCCCGGTACTTGATGCAGCAGCAGCATCTGGCCTGGTTTCCCTTCCAGGTCGCCACGGCGCAGCAGCGAACTGATATAGCCATCGCTGATCTTGTCCAGTTGTTCGGCAACCGGAGAGAGGCGACGAGGCTCAAATACGCCGACTACGACGCAGGCGCTCCGTTGCTTCTCTGGACTGCCACTCTTTACACTGAACTCCATGGAATCTCCTACATCCTAAAGACAAAAGGCACCTTTTATTGAATAATGCGGTGCTTGTTGGGGTATCAGAGGCGGAGCGAACAGCCACAGGCTCCGCAGTTCAAACTGGTAAAAATCCAATATACGGCCCTATTTTTCAGGCATTCGACTAAAAACACAAGTTTACTTGGGAATGACTGTGATCGTTTTCCGATATTTGTTCAGGGAAACCCTGAAAACCCAGCTGGCAGTGTTATTCGTATTGCTGCTTATCTTTGTCAGCCAACAATTTATCAAGATCATCGGTGACGCCGCCGATGGCGAGGTGCCGACACGTCTGGTCTCCACCCTGCTGCTGCTCAACTTGCCCAATATGGCGTTGTTGATGCTGCCTATCAGTCTCTTTTTAGCCATTTTGTTTGCCCATGGTCGCCTCTACGCCGAAAGCGAGATGACGGTGATGCATGCGGTCGGCTTCAGCCACCGTTTCGTGATGCGCAGCGCCATGTTGCTGGCCTTGCTGACGGCGGTGGTCGCGGCGTTCAACACCGGTTGGATCGCCCCGCAAGCCAAGGAGCGCGAGTATCAGGTGATCGACGAGTTCAAGTCGGATCCGGGTATCTCCTTCCTGCAGGCGGGCCGCTTTATGGAGCTCGACAAGGGGCGTCTGGTTGCCTATATCCAGGATTTGAACGACAACGGTTCAAAACTGCAAAAGATCTTCGTGCTGCAGCGGGCGGAGGGGAACAATCCTCCCTCGGTGGTGGTGGCGACCGAAGGGGTGGTGACGGTCGATGAGAACGGCCTGCAGTGGCTGACTCTGATGGATGGTTCCCGCTACGAAGGGAACTTCTCCGGCAAACAGTTCCAGATCTCCGATTTTCGCGAATATGGTCTGGTGATCCGCCAGCAGGAGATGGAGCGTTCCAACCGCAAGGCGGCGGCCAAGCCGACCATGGAACTGTTCGGTACCCAGGACAACGCCATGATGGCGGAATTGCAGTGGCGTATCTCGCTGCCCCTCTCCATTCCGGTGCTGACCCTGCTGGTGGTACCGCTGGCGCGGGTCAATCCCCGTCAGGGGCGCTACGCCAAGCTGTTGCCGGCCATCATGCTCTATCTCTCCTACTTCCTGCTGCTCAGCGCCGCCCGTTCGGCCATTGACAGCGGTCGGCTGCCCTACTGGCCGGGGATGTTCCTGGTGCCGCTCGGTTACCTGCTGTTTATCGGCCTGCCCCTCAATCTGCAGGGCACCAGCTGGTGGAACGGGGTGAAAGGGCGCTATTTCAACAGAAAATCAGCATGATGCTGCAACATAGGAACTTCTGCTGATGTTTGGCATTCTCGATAGATATATCGGTAGGGTCATTTTCATGTCGATCCTGCTGTGTGAAATCACGCTGGTTGGCCTGGCGGCGCTCATCAAGTATGTGGAGCAGCTCAAGTCGGTCGGTGACGGCAATTACGACATGATCAACGCCCTCTACTATGTGCTGCTCTCCATGCCCAAGGAGGCGGTGCTCTTCTTCCCGCTGGCCGCGCTGCTGGGTGGCCTGATTGGTCTGGGTCAGCTGGCGACCAGCTCCGAGCTGGTGGTGATGCAGGCAGCGGGTCGCTCCAAGATCAGTATTGTAATGGCGGCGCTCAAGACGGCGATCCCGCTGATGATCATGGTGGGGCTGATGGGGGAGTATGTGGCCCCCATCGCCAAGCGGATGGCAGATGACATCAAGGCGGGGGCGCTGTCCGAAGGTCGTCTGACGGTTTCCGCCTACGGGGTGTGGGCTCGCGATGGCAATAACTTCGTCAATATCAACGGGGTGCGTAACGATGGCGCCCTCACCGGCATCACCCTCTATCGCTTCACCCCCGAGCGCAAGCTGATCGACGTGGTGCAGGCACGGGAGGGGGTATTTGAAAGGCATCACTGGCTGCTCAAGCAGACGCAGGTTACCCGCTTCGACGACCCGGCTCAGATCCGCAGTGAAGAGCACGACAAGATGGAGTGGAGCTCAGAGTTGACGCCCAAACAGCTGGGGGTGGTGAGTATCGACCCCGAGAACCTCTCGGTCTCCGGTCTGCTCGACTACATCGGCTATCTCGATGCCAACAAGCAGGATGCCGGTCGATACAAGTTGGAGATGTGGCGCAAACTGCTGTCACCGCTCTCGGTGGTGGCGATGATCCTGCTGGCATCCTCCTTCATCTTCGGCCCGCTACGCTCGGTGAGCATGGGGGCGCGGATGCTGATGGGGATCATGACCGGCTTCGCCGTCTATGTGAGCGATCGGGTGTTTGGCCCCATCAGTCTGGTCTATGCGGTACCGCCGATTCTGGCGGCTATCGCGCCCAGCTTGCTGTTTGGCGGCATCTCCTTCTACATCCTCAGCCGCAAGCAGTAATCCGCACGAGATTATGAGGAAATGCAAAGAGGGCACCTGTTGGTGCCCTCTTTCGTTGCTGCATTGATCCGGGATTACTTGTTCAACAATTCCAGATTTTCCTGCTTGCTCAGCACGATCACTTCGCACTCGGCCCAGATATCCTGAAACGCCCGTGGGCGCTGGCGGTTGAACAGGCACATCAGGTTGCCCAGACCAAAGGCGGCGGTAGCGAGACGGATCAACGCCTGGGTAACGCGGATGTGGCTGCCATCTTCGTTCTGAATGCGCAGCCGCCAGGCGCGCATGCCGACGGTCTGGCCAGCACGGGTCCAGAACCAGGTGTAGAAACCGCAGATGACGAAGGCAAGCCACAGGGTGTAGATCAGGCTCAGGTGGTGGCGGGTCAGCAACCAGACGGTATCTTCACCCGCTGGTACGCTGGCCATGCCGGTGACCAGCAACAGCTTGGCGACACCCATGCCGATGAAGCCAGCGATGATCAGCAGCGAAGTCACCACCAGCGCATCATAGATGAGGGCGCCGAGGCGACGCATCAGACCCGCTGACGGGTATGGCTGAGTGGCGGGAGAGGGGGATTTTTGTTGGACTTTTTTAGGCTTGGCCATCGTTTTTATTCCATTAAGATGATGGCGGCATTCTATGTAACTGGCCCCGCATCGGCAAGGCGTTGAATAAATGAACAAACGGGAGTGTTCAATCGAAAAACACCTTGCATGGCATCGCGCCATTCGTATAATCCCTCGCAGTTGCCCGGGTGGCGAAATCGGTAGACGCAGCGGATTCAAAATCCGCCGGTGAATAACCGTGTCGGTTCGAGTCCGACCCCGGGCACCATCAAATTCATGACAAAAGGCCATCAGCAATGATGGCCTTTTGTTTTTTTGGCGTTTCTGCGCATTGGCAGCGTTGCTGCTGAGCAGGCAGTACTTCCCGTTACCTCTTGGTATCCCTTCTCTTTTCCCGCTCTCCGTTATTTCCTTTCCTTGATATAGCCGCTGACAGCATCACCGCCAGCGGTCTGTTTCTATTGCGTTTTTTTTCCAAACCTTGCTGCATCAGAACATGGTTGCCGTGCTATCCCAGCAGGGCAAACAGCAGGGTACCGAGGGCACCTGCGAGCGTCAGTGCTATGATGGCTCTAGGTGTGCCGTGCAGCTTGGTCCACATAAACAGGCTGGTGAGGGCCAGCAGCAGCAGGGCCAGGGCGGCGATATCGCCAAACAGCTGCCAGCCGAGGCCGGTACCCATGCCGCGGTGCAGCCGGTTGAGGCTGGCGGCAAAGTTGGCTTGCTGCAGGTCGGTATGTACCAGCAGAGTGCCCTCGACATAGCTGGCGGCCACGCTCTGGCTGAGGGTGACGCCGCGCATCTCCCACTTGGCGGGTAGGGTGAGCTGGCCGTTCGGGGTGGGCAGTGTCTGGGCCGGGGTGATCATGGTTCGCCCGTCGGCAAAGGTATCGGGATAGCGCTGTTGCAGCAGGCTTTTCAGCTGCTCCGGGCTGGCGAGCGGCGCCTTGAGCACTATCTCTTCACTCGATTTGTCGGTGTGGGGGCCGGGAATGGGCAACACGGCACGGTGTTGCAGCCAGAGACCGGTGATGCCGTACATCAGCATCAGGGCGAGGGTAAAAAAGCCGGCCCAGGCATGGAGGCGGCGTACCCATTTGTTGTTGTGAAGGGGAACTCTTCTGCGTTTCATCGTGGTTGCTTCATAAAAAACTGGCCAGCAAGAGCTGGCCAGTCGGGGTGGTTGTCACAAAGTTCAGAAACGGTAGGTACCGGTCAGGCTCAGCTGACGGGGTGTACCCGGCATGATCTGGTTGGCACTGGTGGCGCTGACGAAGTACTCGTGGTCGGTCAGGTTCTCGGCGCTCAGCTCGGCTTCCCACTGTTGCCAGCGATAACCGGCGCGCGCATCGAAGCGGGCGTAACCGGGCAGTGTGGTGGTGTTGGCGTTGTCGGCAAAGCGATCGCCCACCGCCGTCACGCCGGTTTCACCGAACCAGCCCTGCTCACCACTCTTGTAGCCGAGATAGAACTGGCCATTCTGGCGGGAGACGTTCATCGGGCGCTTGCCCTGCAGATCCGCATCCGCCTTGACCTGCTCCGCATCCTGAATGGCGAAGCCGCCACGCAGATAGATCTCGTCGGTCAGCTCGGCGCGGGCGCTCAGTTCGACCCCTTCGGTACGCTGCAGGCCGGTGAGGATCACCTTGGTGGGATCCAGCGGATCCTTGGTGCGCTTGTTGTACATCTCCAGTCGATAGAGGGAGAGAGTGGTCGCCAGCTTGCCGTTCAGCCAGTCACTCTTCACCCCACCTTCGTAGAGGCGGGTGTGCTGGGGTTCCAGCCCGTTGTTTTTGTCGCCCGGGGTGATGCCGATCAGCTCGCCGCCCACCGGAGTGAAGGTCTTGCTGTAGGAGGTGTAGAAGGCGTGATCCTCGAGGGGATTCCACACCAGACCGAGGCGCGGGCTCAGGCTGTTGACCGAGACGCTCTCCTCCTTGTTGAGGTCGTAGCGGCGACTGGTGACGGTGAAGTCGTCACGGCGCAGCCCGCCCACCAGATGCCAGTCACCCAGGCTGAGCTGATCCTGCAGATAGAGGCCATTGCCGCGCACCTTGTGTTTGGCGTCGCTGGAGAGCTTCATGGCGCCATTGTAGGTAGGCAGTGAGCCCGGGTCGTAGAGGTTGCCGGACGGGATGGCGGTGGCGTTCTGGTAGAGCTTGGGTGTGCGCTCCTGCCAGTTCTGCTCGAAGCCGGCCAGCAGGCGATGTTCCACCGGGCCGGTCTGGAACAGACCTTCTGCCTCGGTGTTGCTGATCAGGTTCTTCGCTTTCAGATCCTGCTGCCAGCGGGAGCGGGTCACCTGATCCCCTTTGACGCTGGTGACATAGGTGTTGTCAAACTGGCTGTCGAGGGTGGAGTAACCGAGCTGCTGGCGCAACTGCCACTGATCGTTGATATCCCAGGAGAGGCGTGAGCGGGTGGATTGTGCCACGTCATCGATGAAGTCGCGGCTGGTATCGCTGTAGACATACTCTCGCGGCACATCGGCCGGACGGCCATTGACCCCGGGAATGCCGCGATCCGGGGTGCGGTCATGTTCGTTGCGCTCGTACTGCACCAGCCAGTTGAGGTTGTCGCTGATCTCCCAGTTGGCGGAGGGGGCCAGCAGGGTGCGCTTGCTCTTCACGCCGTTGCGGAAGCTATCTTTGTCCTCTTGCGCCATGTTGAGGCGCAGTTGCACCTGCTCACTCGCCTCGCCATTGAGGTCGGCGGCCAGTCGCTGACTGTCAAAGCTGCCGACCCGGGCGGTGACGCTGGACTCCTGCCCTTTTTGCGGCTTCTTGCTGACCCGGTTGACGATGCCCCCCGTGCTACCGCGGCCGTAGAGCACGGCAGCCGGGCCCTTGAGCACTTCCACCCGCTCGATGTTGCCGAGATCCCGGGTGTACTGCATGTCGTCGCGGAATCCGTCGAGATAGAAGTCGTTGCTGGCGCTGAAGCCGCGGATATTGACCCCGTCGAAGCGGGTATCACCGCTTGCGTTGACCCCGGGAATGCCGCTCAGGGCTTCACTCAGCGTAGGTTGGCCGAAGGCGGTCAGCTCGCTGACCTTGACGCTGTCGATGGTCTGGGGAACCAGCTTGGCTGGCGTATTGGTACGGGTTGCGGTGGCAACTTCCTGATGCTGGGAGCGTTTGCCAACCACAGTCATGGTTTCATCGGTGGCCTGGGCAGTGAAGCCGGTGCCCAGCAGTGCCAGCGAGACCAGCGTTCTGCGAAAGTGAGGGTGCTGCATATTCAATATTGACTCTTTGGATGTCGACCTGACGGCTCGAACATATTGATTTAATTATAATTAGCCTGACCCGCTTAAGCGGGATGCCAATGATATTGATTTTCATTTGTCTGGCAAGGTGAAAATGGAGGGGGCTTTGGGTGCGTGTTGTGTGGTCGGCAGAGCTCGGCTGAAAAGCAGAGCCATTACAGCAAACCGCGAGAACGAAGCGAGGGAAAAGGGCGTAGCGGAAGAAAAAGGTGCGAAATGTGAAGCGATATCCAGCCCGATAGGACGGGCCGGATATCGGACTCAGCGAGTGCTCAGCAGTCGGCGGGTGAGGGGGATAGTCGCCAGCAGGCGATAGACCAGCAGAGACGATCCCAGCAGCAGCGGCACCTTGGCGATCTCCCACAGGATGGATGCGGCCTGCGGGCCAAACACGAAGAGCCAGACCACCAGCATCATGTGCAGGCAGTAGATCCCGAGCACTTTGGGGGCCTGACGTTCAAGCCAGCTGCCCTTGCCCCACTCGGGGTTGGCCAGCAGCAGTCCAAACAGGCCGAGAGCCCAGGGAAGGGAGCCGAGCAGGAAGTCGTGGCGGGTGAGCGGCACTGCGGCAAAGTGCTGCAGCGCCCAGGCTTCACAGCCATAGAGCGTCACGCCCGCCAGCAGCAGTTGCCAGCCGGTGCGGGCATCGGGCTGCCACTGACGCTGGCGCAACAGGGCCCCGAGCGCCACAAACAGCAGGGAGAAGAAGGGGCCGTTACGGGTGAGCAGTGGCCACTCGGCGCCCAGCAGCGGCTTGGCATAGGAGCCCCCCAGCAGCGCCAGCAGGTAGAGGCCAAGACCCAGCCAGATGGCGAGCGATGGTCTGCCAAGCCGGTAACAGAGTGCCAGCAGGGCTACCGCCATGACCAGGGCTGGCAGGAACCAGAGGTGGATCATGCCGCCCACCAGCCAGCCATTGAGGGGGTCGCCGAGCTGGAATTGCCACTGCCCGCGCAGGGAGGCCAGATAGCCTTGCTGTACGGCATCCAGCGGATTGAACGGCACCAGCAGGTAGACCAGACTCCATACCAGCCAGAGCAGCAGCAAGGGGTGGCAGTAGCGCCAGGCCACGGTCAGCGGCGCTTCGCGGCTCAGTCTCGGCTGCAGAAAGTAACCGGCACAGAGGAAAAACAGCGGCACGGCAAAGCGGCATAACTGGTTGATGGTGCCGCTCAGCCAGAGCCAGGATCCACTTCCCCACAGGGCGGGATTGAACGGATTGGCGAAGGGGGATACGTGAATGGTCATCACGGCCAGAATGGCCAGTACCCGCCCGCACTCGATACTGGAAATACGCATGGTGGCTCGTCGTTACAGGGGTTGTGATGGCACGCTAAAATTCTCGCTGCTAGGTTACAACCAATTGATTCTATTAGTGTGAATTACGCTGTTGAGTAGTTACATTTTGTAACGGGATGGTGGAAGGTGTTACCTGTAACGGGAGCGGGCTCCCGTTTTTTGGGCGCGCTCATGCAGATAAAAAAGCGAGGCGGGCGCCTCGCTTGGTTGGGGATCTCGAGCTTACTGGTGAGTCAGCATGCTGCTCTGGTTGGCGGCCAGGGTGGTTCTGCCCGAGCTCTCCAGCCAGGTTTTGATCCGCTTGGCGTCGGCGACCCGATCGTTGGTGGTCTCGGCATTGAGCAACACCATGATCACCGGCTCACGATTGACCTTGGTGCCCAGCACCAGACAGCGGCCCGCTTCACGGATATAGCCGGTCTTGGAGAGGGTGAACTCCCATTGCCCTTCGCGGATCAGCCGGTTGGAGTTGAGGTAGTGCAGCTGACGCTTGTTGGTGCGCACATAACTCTGCTCGTCGGTGGAGTACTGGCGGATCAGCGGATAGGAGGCCGCTGCGGCGGCGAGCTTGGCGAGATCCTGCGCGGTGGAGACATTGCGCGGGTTGAGCCCGGTGCTGTCTGCATAGTGGGTATTCCACATCCCCAGCATGCGGGCTTTGGCGTTCATCGCCTCGACGAAGGCACGCTGGCCGCCGGGATAGTGGCGGGCCAGCGCCGAGGCGGCGCGGTTTTCAGAGGACATCAGGGCGATATGGAGCATTTCGGCGCGGCTGAGCCTGGAACCGATGGCCAGGCGCGAGCCGGTTCCCTTGATGCGGTCGATGTCGGCATTGGTCACCGTGAGCATTTCATTCAGGCGCAGGTTGGCATCCAGCACTACCAGCGCCGTCATCAGCTTGGTGAGTGAGGCGATGGGCATTACCCGGTTGCCGTTACGCTCGGAGATCACCTCGCCGGTTCTGTGGTTGGCCACCACGAAGGCAGCCGAGCTGAGGTTAGGCACATCCCGTCGCTCGAGAAAGCCGCTGCTGCTCTTGCTGCTGGCGGAAAAGGGGTTGGCATGGGCACTGTCCATAGTAGCCGGCAGCATTACTGCGCCAAGCAACAGGGGAAGGAGGGAACGCATCATCATGATCAGCTCTACCGGACGAAATACAGGGATATCTCGCTAAGTTATATGTCGTGAACTGGCGCTTCACAATCATTCTCACCTTGATATTGATAATTTACGGCGTTGAGCGCGCTCTGACGGCGAGGAGAGCGTAAAAGAGGTCTCAATGGAGTTTTTTTTTGCATTGAAACTATGGGCTGGCCGTGATGGCGAGCGGGAGCCGGCGCTAAAAAAATCGGGACCAGAACGGTCCCGATTGGCATGGAGCATTGCTTACCGTTTAGTGGGCATCTTCCTGCTTGATCTTGAAGCGCATGGCGATCACCACGAACAGCAGCGGGCCAATGATGGTCCAGACGCCGGTGGAGATATCGCCGGAGATAAAGGGGGCGACCACGGTAAAGACGTTGCCGAAGGCGACCAGGATCAGGCTGATGATGGTAGCCAGCAGCACCGAGCCCGCGCTCTTGAAGAAGATCAGATCCTTGCCCAGCGCCGGGTTGTTGCGATAGCGATACCAGGCGTAGATGAGGAACATGTAGGGCAGGGTCATGCCGACGTTGGTCATGGTGATGATCAGCTCATAGAGGGCGGCGGCCCCTTCCGGGTTGATCAGGGTAAAGATGGACTTGGCGGCAATGAACAGACAGACCACCCAGGCTTGCACCTTGAGGGCTTCAATCCGCACGCCATTCTCGTTTTCGCGCTGGAAACGCTCCGGCCAGAAGTAGCTCGGGGTGCCGGTGATGAACTGGCGCAGCGGCGCGTATGAGAGGGCGATAAAGGCGCCCAGATAGCTCAGGAACATGCCAAGGCCAGCAAAGCGCATGAACACCTGTCCCAGCCACTCGCCACCGAGATGGCGCCCCAGCTCCAACATGATGATGAAGAGGGCGGAGAGAGAGGTGATCCCCTCGGCCGGGAAGTCGCTCCAGCGCATGATTGAGCCGACCGCCAGAAAGCCGATGATGTAGCAGAGTACGATGAAGGCGCCGGAGAGGAAGATGTCGCGCTTGAGGTCACGCTCGGGGTCTTCCAGCTCGTCAGCCACCCCGGCCATCGCCTCGACCCCGCCGTAGGCGAAGATGGCGAACACCATAAAGCCGAGGAAGGGGATGATGTCGTTGAAAGCGGCATTGGGAGAGGCAGTCAGCGATGCCTGGGTGAAGGGCTCCTGCAGAGTCATGCCGCTCACCGCGAAGGTGAAGACGCCACCGACCAGCAGCAGCACGTTGAGTGCCACCACGGAGAGACCGCCGATGGCCGCCACTTTGGCGAAGCGGGCGCTACCCAGGGTGATGAGCTTGGTGACGGTGGCAACCAGCGCGATGGCGACCACTCCCAGAATAAAGGGGCCGAAGTCGATGCTGGTGCCCAGGGTGACCGGGATGACGGTGATGTCGCGGCCAAACAGCATGAAGGAGAGGGGCACCCACATAGAGAGCGCCTTGCCAAACATCCAGATGACGTAGGAGGCGAACCACATGGTCAGACCGATAAAGGCGAATCGGGTCGAGACCGAGTGGCGCATCCAGGTAAAGATGCCGCCCGCCTCTTTGCGAAAGCCGGTACCAAACTCAATCATCATCAAAATGAACGGGATGAAGAAAAACAGACCGCCGATCACGAACATCGGAATGGCGGCATATCCCATTCGGTAAAAACCGATCCCGATATTAGTGACGCCAAATACCGATGTTAATATCATCAATATAAAGGCGCCCAACTTCAGCTTTTTTGCCGACATATTAAAAACTCCCTGATGGTGCTGGATTTAAAATAATCAAAAATTAAACAGACGAAACCGGACCCATTAATAACGCGGTAGCGCCATGCCATCCTGCTGTGGCGGGCGCGATCGGGTCATCTCTGACCGGGCTGGCTTACCCGTCAGGCGGTCAATGAATGTATGGGCGGAGCGGCATGGTCTGTGCCATGCGCAGTATTGGTCAGCGTTGCCGAAAATTAACTGTGAACGATTTTATCATTAATGCTGCTTGGCAGGTAAGTTTCCCGAATGAAGCTGTGGTTGAAATAAACAGACCTGCCAGTTAATTGATACGTTGCGGATGTAAACATTTACGCCCGGGCCGACACTTATTTCCATTAGTTGGTATTCGGCATATTTGGCGGAGTGAATTACGCCATCCTGTCAGATAAATCTGCACCAATGGCGACAGCGCTTATCCTCCCAGCCGGGTCAGCAGCACGCCGCCGGTGATAATGGCCGCCGCCGTCAGCCGCATGCGCCCGAGCGGCTCTTTCAGCAGCCAGACCGAGAGCAGCATGGCAAACAGCACACTGCTTTCGCGCAGAGCCGCGACCACGCCAATGGGGGCTTGGGTCATGGCCCAGATAACAATCCCGTAGGCGAGCAGTGACATGGCACCTCCTGCAATTCCCGCCATCGCATGGCGACGGATCTGGCGCCATGCGTTGCGCTTTTGGTGGACGAGCAACACCAGCAGCATCGCCAGCCCGGTACAGGCAAAGAGCCAGAGGGTGTAGCGTACCGGTTCACCCCCTGCACGGGCGCCGGCCCCATCCGAGAGGGTATAGGTCGCCGTGAACATGGCCGTGATCAGTGCTGCCCGAACCGCTTTGCTGTCAAGGCGCTGCTGCCCACCTCGCCTGGCCATCAGCAAGACCCCCATGATCAGCACGCAGGCGCCGATGATGCCGCCGTAACCGGGGTAGTCCCCCAGCAATATGGCACTTAACGCCATGGCGAGCAGCGGGGCACTGCCACGGGCCAGCGGATAGATCTGGCCAAAATCGCCCTGATTGTAGGCATGGCTGAGAAACAGGCAGTAACCGATATGGAGCAGGACTGAGAGGCCGAGCCAGGGCAGCTCGGCAGCAGAGGGAAGCCCCATGGGCAGCAGCGCCACGGCGGCGATAAGCCCTGAAAAGATCGCCACCAGTGACACCCCCACCAGCCGCTCTTCGCCAATTTTGACCAGCGCATTCCAGCTGGCGTGAAGCAGGGCTGCCAGCAGAACGGCAAAAAAGACGGTGGTGCTCATGGGAAAAGGCTCTCGGGCTATGGGGGTCAACAGCATACCCGCCTGGAGCCTGATTGGCCGAGATCTTTATCAAGGCTTCGGTTTTTCGGGGTTCTTCTCCTGCTTGGTGGTGCTGCCCAGTTGCCCCAGCACCAGTTTGGGGTGGGGATCGGTCTGCAGCGGAATATCCTGCAACTGCGTTCCCTGCTGGTGGCGATGGATGATTACTGCGGCCATCTTGCCCAGCGCCTCGTAGCTGCTGATGGTGCCAACGCTGCAGCCGTGCTCGACGAACAGCTCTGCACTGCAGATGGTAGGGATAGCAGCTGCGTTGAGTGCATTCAGCAAACGGGGGGCGATGGAGAGCAGATAGCTGTCTGCGGCCAGAAAGACGATGTCGTTTTTGGCATCCTGTTGCAGCCGCTTCAACTCGTTCTCCAGTCGCTTTGGATCCGGTGCTATACGCCAGGTTGCGACTTGCCATTGGTAACCTTTGGCCGCGTTGATCAGCATGTCGGCCACCAGCAGGGTGTTTTGCTCCCGCGGGTTGAAGGGTAGCAGCAGCCGCTTATCCGATGGGAGGTACTTGCTGGCATTGGCCAGTTGCAGCGCCATCGGCACCATATTGCTTACCCCGGCGACCATGCTGTTCTGAGCCTTGTCCTCAGAGAGAAAACCTGCCCCGACAGGATCTGAAACCACATTGAATATCATGGGCTTGCGATTGGCGACCAAACTCTTTGCCATGGTGGTGGCTGTGGTACCGAAGGTGTAGATGTAGTCGTATTCGGCCAGTTTCGGCAGCATCTGCTGACGTAGCATGGTCGCCAGCGCCGTGCGATCCTGATTGGCATTGTAGACGGTGATGGTGGTCTGATAGCCAAGTCGGGTCAGTTCGGCCCGAAAGCCCGCCTCGGCGGCGGTTTCGCCACGCCACAGTACCATGGCGATATTGAGGGCGTGAGCGGGAAGAGCCAGCAGCAAGAGCAGGACGAAAAGCAGCCTGACCATGATCATCTCTCCGGCGATACATCTACTCTTGAGCCTAGGCCAGTTTGTGGTTTTCTGAGCAACAGCGACGAAAAAGCGCGATGGCAAGCCATCGCGCTTTGGGTATCAGAAAACCTCGATTAGAAGTCGTAGCGAGCAGCCAGCTGGAAGTCATCCTTGTTGGCGGTCGCTTTGCCGGCAACGCTGTCCAGATTGTTGATGCGGTACTCGCCGATCACCCGCAGGTTCTTGTTGAACTTGTACTGGGCTCCCAGGGTGTAGTAATCCACATTGTCTTTCTTGGTGCCAGCCTTGTCCTGCTCCTGTTTGTTCCACAGCGCCATCAGACCGAAGCCATTCTCGAAGTTGTAGCCCAGCGCGGCTTCCCAACCGGTGTGATCGGTGCCGGTCGCCAGGAAGTCGCTGCCATCGGCATAACTGAGGGCGGCGTAGGCGGCCTTGTTGTCAAACTTGGCGGAGATCAGCCACAGTTTTGCATCTTCTTCACCGCTCTTGTCGCGCAGGCCGACGTTATAGGCAGTACCCAGCGACAGGTTGAAAGGGAAGGTATAGGCCACGGCTGCTCCGTAGGCCGCGTCGCTATCCTTGCTGGTAGTCTCTTCGGTGTCACCACCGTCGAACTTGTAGCTGGTGTCGAGCTGGAAGCCATTGAACAGGCCGGAGTATTTCAGTACGGAACCGGCGCGGTTGGTGGCGAAGGTGTCGGTCTTTGCACCCAGCGCTTCGTTACCGTAGCCGTCGGAGAGGGAGACATCAGTCCAGTCCGCCAGGAAACCCGGGGCACCTTTCTGGCGACCGAAGGTCACTGTACCCCAGTCAGCGCCCACACCGGCAAAGGCCAGACGGGTACGCAGGTTGTCGGAGCTCTCGCTGATGGTCTTCTCGCTGTCGTTGATGTACATCTGCACTTCGTACTGGGCCAGCGCCTTCAGACCGCTCTGGATCTGGGTTTCAGCCTTGGCACCGAAGCGGACAAACTGGTTAGCCCCTTGCTTGGCGCTGTAATCCTTGGTGCCATTCGGGTTGGCGGTATCGACGTTTTCTTTCTTGTCGCCGAAGAATTGACCGGCGTAGATGCGGCCATACAGGTCCAGCATGGCGGTATCATTTTTATACACCTCAACGGCTTGCGCCTGGAAGGCGGCGGTCAGAGCCAGTGCCACTACAGTCAGCTTTTTCATCTTAATCCCTTGTGTTGCAAGCTTTTGTTTTGAAGACGGGGCCATCCTAGGGAAGATGCATGACAGCGGGGTGACAACTGGATGAAGAGTCGATGGCAATTGGGTTGCAATTGGATGAATTGGCTACATTTATGCACCTGGCAGCTACTTTTGTGCGCAAAGGTTTGCCCTTGTGGTAGAATGCCGCCCGTTTTCGAGCTCCATAGGTTGGATATGCGATGAGACGTGAACTGGCAATCGAGTTTTCCCGAGTGACGGAAGCGGCTGCACTGGCTGGCTACAAGTGGCTCGGACGTGGTGACAAGAATATCGCTGATGGGGCGGCCGTAGCGGCCATGCGCCACATTCTCAACCAGATCGAGATCGATGGTGAGATTGTGATCGGCGAAGGTGAAATTGATGAAGCGCCGATGCTCTATATCGGCGAGAAGGTCGGTACCGGACACGGCGACGCGGTGGATATCGCGGTCGATCCCATCGAGGGTACCCGCATGACCGCCATGGGTCAGGCCAACGCGCTGGCCGTGCTGGCGGTGGGCGACAAGGGTTCTTTCCTGAAAGCACCTGACATGTACATGGAAAAGCTGATCGTCGGGCCCAAGGCCAAAGGCGCCATCGACCTGGATCAGGCTCTCGAGCTGAACCTGAAGTCCGTGGCCAAGGCGCTGGGCAAGCCGCTCTCCCGTTTGACTGTCATTACCCTGGCCAAGCCGCGTCATGACAAGGCAATCAAGGAGATGCAGGGTCTGGGCGTGCGGGTGTTCGCCATTCCTGATGGTGACGTTGCCGCCTCCATCCTCACCTGTCTGCCGGACAGTGAAGTCGACATGCTTTATGGCATCGGCGGCGCACCGGAAGGGGTGATCTCCGCGGCGGTGATCCGCGCGCTGGATGGCGACATGCAGGCCCGTCTGGTGCCGCGTCACCGGGTCAAGGGCGACAGCCCGGAAGTGCGTGCGCTGGGCGAGCAGGAAATTGCCCGCTGCGAAGCGCTGGGCATCGACGTCAACAAGGTGCTCAAGCTGGAAGATATGGCGAAGAATGACAACGTCATCTTCTCCGCCACCGGCATCACCAAGGGTGATCTGCTGGATGGCATCACCAGCGATGGCGTGATGGCGACCACCGAGACTCTGTTGATCCGTGGTAAATCCCGTACCATTCGTCGTATCAAGTCGATCCATTACCTGGAGCGCAAAGACAGCGTGGTACGTGACATCATCCTGTGATGATGGCTCGCTGAACCGGCTGTGTTGTTTGAAGCCCGATCGCCCGTGCGGTCGGGCTTTTTGTTGTGCGCCAGCTACGTTTGTGCCGCCGCTTCGGCTATGGTGGCTCAGACCATCCCAAAGGAGTGGAGTCTATGGAGTGTCGTAGCGGCTGCGCTGCCTGTTGCATCGCCCCCAGTATCAGCAGTGCCATTCCCGGTATGCCAGATGGCAAACCGGCTGGCGTCCCCTGTATCCAGCTCGATAGCGCCCTTGGCTGCAAGATTTTCGGTCAACCGGAGCGGCCGGCGGTGTGTGGCGGTTTTCGCCCCATGATGGATGTGTGCGGCAGCCATCGCGCCGAGGCCATCTGGCTGATCGGCGAGCTGGAGCGGCTCACCACCTGACGAGAGCAGGGCGAAGATATAAAAAAAGAGGCCGCATCATGCGGCCTCTCGCGTTTCTATTCGCCGGGGATCAGATCCCCGCCAGCTCCAGTGCCTGACGATAGTACTCGTTGGCCTTGTTGGTAAGGCGGCGCTTGTCCATCAGCTGGCCGAGAGCATGGTAGGCGGCGGCGCTCGGCGCCCGCTCCACCTCCTGCTCCAGCAGCTTCTGGGCATCGTCCAGCTGACCGGCCAGTAGATAGAGCTGGGCCAGTGCGGTGTCCACCTCCGGTTGCCCCTGCTGTTTTTGCAGCAGTGCCAACAGCGGCTGGTAGCTGTCGAGTTTCAGCTTGGGCAGGCGAGCCAGCAGCTGCGGCATCGGCTGTTTGCGCAGCGCCTCCTGCCACAGGGTGGCGGCCTCGCCATCGGCGCCCAGCTGGCGCAGCAGATCGCCGTAGCAGGCCAGCAGTTCTGGCTCGAGGCGCAGTTTGCGCGGCAGATCCTGCCACACCGCCTTGAGGGTCTCGAGGCTGCCGGCAGCCTGTTGCAGGCGACCACACCAGGCTTGTTGCAGCAGATCTTCTTCCTGTTTCGGGGTCAGCTTGCCCACCTTGTGCAGCGCCGGGATCAGGTCGCACAGGGCGCTCCAGTCCTGACGGGCCAGATGCACCTGACGCAGCTGATCCAGCACCATGGGGTGGCGCGGGTTGAGGGCGTAGACCGACTCCAGCATCGCCAGCGCGGTATCGTACTGGCCCTGCTCGATTTGCAATTGGGTTTGGGTCAGGGTGAGCGCCAGCTCGGCTTTGGGATTCTCTTCCTGCGCTTTTTGCAGGTATTGATCCCGGCGGGCGTCGTCACCACGGGCCTGTGCCGCCTTGGCGGCGCTCAGGTAGTTGAGCAGCGGGGTATCGCTGTTGCTGGCCCCCTTGATCATCAGTTTTTCAGCCTGACTGTAGTGCCCTTCGGCCATCGCCAGGGTGGCGGCGACGGTCTGTTGATTGGCCTTGCGGCGGCGGCGCGAGCCGTACCAGCCGAGGGTCTTGCGGCGCAGGCCGAATACCCGACCCAGCAGCCATTCGACGATCAGCAGGGCTCCGTAGAACAGCACGGCCAGGATCACCGCGCTGGTGACGGAGGATTCGATGGTGTAATTGCCAAGGGCAATCAGCACATAGCCCTTGTTACCGGAGGCTTGCGGGCCAAAGATCAGCCCTGCGACCATCACGGCAACCAGAATGATTATACGGATCATGGTGCCCTCCTCAGCTGCTGGCCAGAATGCGTTGCAGGCGTTCGGTCAGCACCTGCTCCAGCATCGCCTGGGTCTTGAACTGGGCCGGATAGTCGATCTGGATCTGCTCACCCTTGAGCTTGTCGATCTCGCCCTGCATGTAGCGGGTGGCGCTGTTGTCGGTGTCGAAATACTGGGTCAGCCAGCGCTGGGCCTTGTCCAGGCTGTCTTCGTAGAGCGCCTGCTGCTCGCGATAGACGGAGAGCTGGGCCTGCAACAGCTTGGTTTTGAGGTTTTCACGCAGGAAGATCTCCTGCTGCGGCGAGAGCAGCGCCTCGACCGCGCCATCGCGGCGACGGATGGTGACGAAGTTCTCGGTGAACTTGACCCAGTTCTTCTTCAGGTTGCTCTCCCACTCGTCGGGATTGGCGCTGACCGCCTGATCCGGCTCGGCCTTGGCTTCCGGCATGCTGACGGTGGAGAGGGGCAGCAGCTCGATCTGATCTGAGAGCGCGGCCAGCTTGAGGGTCAGCCCCTCGCGGTCGATGCGCGGCATCCCCTTGAGCTTGGCGATATCCTCGGCCAGCGCCTTGCGGATCGGCATCAGGCTGGGGTCGTTGAGGGCGGCGATCCGCTCGTCGGCATTGCCGAGCAATGTGATGGCGGAGACGAGGTCATGCTCCAGCCACAGTTTGCGACCCGCCATCCGAACCAGATACTCGGATTCGGCCAGCATCCAGTCGTTGGGGCGTTTATCGTTGAGATCCAGTACCCGGTTCTGCAGACCCTGCATCTCCCCTTGCAGCCGCTGCTGGGTTTGATCCAGCGCGGCCAGCTGCTCGGCATCCTTGCTGCTGGTCTGGTCGATCTTGCTCAGGGCGC
The DNA here is from genome assembly GCF_049175755.1 of Aeromonas sp. 600282. Classification (NCBI taxonomy): domain Bacteria; kingdom Pseudomonadati; phylum Pseudomonadota; class Gammaproteobacteria; order Aeromonadales; family Aeromonadaceae; genus Aeromonas; species Aeromonas sp. 600282. The sequence continues at coordinate 74,220 of NZ_JAAKVR010000004.1, forward strand.
TCGCCAGCTGCTGCTTGAGCTGGGCCAGTTCGGCTTGCTGGGCCACGGCATTCTTGTGACCGTGCAGATAGAGACCGCCGGTCAGGCCAAGGGCCAGCAGGATGGCGACCCCTCCCAGTACGGCACCGGAGCGGCTCTTGCTGCCATTGACCGCAGCGGTCGGCTGGGGTTTTACCTGGGATTCTTGTTGTTCTGTCATTCCATCTTCCTCAGTTCCAGTGCGGCCGTCAGGGCCTGGTTGGATGCACCTTGGGCAATCGTGATATGGATAAAGCCCGCGGAGTGGGCCATCTCGGCCACTCGCGGGCTGGGGACCACCAGCAGGCGGTCAAAAAGCCAGGGCCGCTGGTGGTCGGGAACCAGCTCCAGCAGCCGTTGCAGCAGTTCACCACTGGTAATGAGCAGGCTGTCCAGCCCCGCTGCCTGCCAGTGGCGGGTCAATGTCTCCCCGTCTAGCTCGGGGTAGTGGCGTTCATAGGCCGCACAATAGTGCACCAGAGCACCGCGTGAGGCCAGCGTGCTGGCGATGAGATCCCGCCCGCCATTACCGCGCAAGATCAGTACCCGTTTGCCTGCTACCTGCTGCAGGGCGGGCAGGGCCAGCAGCCCTTCGCTGCGCGGGTCATCCGGGCAGCTTGCTGTGATGCCGATAGCGGCAAACGCATCTGCGCTGGCCTGACCCACCGCAAAGTACTCAATATGTGGCCAGGTCTGACCAGTTTGCAACAGAAAATCGTGTGCAAAATGAACGGCATGGATGCTGACCGCGATAACGATATCGGCGCTGTGCAACAGGTTGGGCAAGCGGGGGAGTTCACTGCCCGCCACGGTTTCCAGCAGCGGGCAGCAGAGTGGTGCATGGCCGTGCTGGCGCAACAACTGCACCAGTTCGGCGGCCTGGGCGGCCGGACGCACCACCAGCGGGGTCATGCGCGGTAGACCTCGGCGAGGATCTCGTCGGCACCGGCGGCCAGCAGGCGCTGGGCCAGTTGCTCGCCGAGGGCCTCACCATCGGCCAGCGGGCCGCGGATCTCGTCACGGATTACCTGGCTGCCATCCGGGCTACCCACCAGACCGCGCAGCCAGATCTGCTCGCCTTCGACCAGTGCGTAGGCACCGATAGGCACCTGACATCCCCCTTGCAGGGCGCGATTCATGGCGCGTTCGGTCAGCACCCGGGCGCGGGTCTCGGCGTGCTCCAGCGGCGCCAGCAGGGTGTGAAGCTCAACATCGTCGAGGCGACATTCGATACCGACGGCACCCTGACCGTTGGCGGGCAGGCTCTGCTCCGGCTCGATAAAGGCGGTGATGCGGTGCGCCATCTCCAGTCGTTTCAGACCGGCGGCGGCGAGGATGATGGCGTCGTACTCACCGGCATCCAGCTTGGCGAGGCGGGTGTTGACGTTGCCACGTAGGTCGCGGATCACCAAATCCGGGCGCGCCGCGCGCAACTGGCACTGGCGGCGCAGGCTGGAGGTGCCGACCACGGCCCCTTGCGGCAGTTCGGCAATAGCCTTGAAACGGTTGGAAACGAAGGCGTCGCGGGGATCTTCCCGCTCGCAGATAGTGTGCAGACCAAGTCCCTCGGGGAACTCCACCGGCACGTCTTTCATGGAGTGAACGGCGATATCGGCCCGCCCTTCCAGCATGGCGGTCTCCAGCTCCTTGACGAACAACCCCTTGCCACCGACCTTGGCCAGCGGGGTATCGAGGATCTTGTCACCCTGAGTGCTCATGGGCACCAGTTCGACCTGCAACTGCGGGTGCAGGGCTTCGAGCCGGTCTTTGACAAAGTTGGCCTGCCACAGGGCCAGAGGGCTCTTGCGAGTGGCAATTTTCAGGGTTCGGGCTGCCATATCAATCAGTTGTTTCATTTTTAGAAGGAAATCGATATTACCACCCTTTGCCCGGGCTTTCATGGCGGAGCCGGCAAAAGCGGGGCCAAGCTCAAAAATGCATGCTGAAAATGATTTTCATTAAGCAAGCGGCCTTGATTAATTCATTGAATGCATTGGAATTTAATGATTTCCCCTGATACTTGATGTGGTCATACCAGAAATAATCTGACGTTTAGCTGAAGGCTTGTTTACCACCGCTGTTTGCATTGTTAACATGATCACACTTTTTTGACGTATCCCTCTTTTGGTGCGTCATTTTCACTTAGGTGATAGGCAGGGCATTGCAGGAACACATCGATACGCTGGTTGCGCGTTATGACGACATTACCCGTCTCAAGACGCAACGGGCGTTAGGTCTCATGAGTCGCTACGGGCAGCAGGTATTCCAACTGCTGCCCGTCATGCTGCACTTCAATCACCCCCTGCTCCCCGGTTATGTCTCCGGTGATGTTCCTCATGGCATCTGGAGCTTCAGCGCCAGCGCCGAGCAGCAAGCCTTTATCGATGACCTCTGTCGCAACGCCAACTGTCAGAGCGGCCTAGCAACCCATGATCGAGCCATTCAGGGGCTCTACTCCATGGGCAGCACCTCCTCCATCGGCCAGTGCTGTCACTCCGATCTCGATATCTGGGTTTGCCACGTGGCTGGCTTGTCGCAGGAGCGGCTCGCCCTGCTGGAGCAGAAGTGCCGGTTGCTCTCCAAGTGGGCGGAGCAGCGCGGGGTCGACCTCAACTTCTTCCTGATCCCGGAAGACAAGTTCCGCCAGACCAACGATGCCGAGATGCAGGGAGAGAGCTGTGGCAGCGCCCAGCACCTGCTGCTGCTTGACGAGTTCTACCGCAGCGCCATGCGCATCGCCGGTAAGCGACTCATCTGGTATCTGGTTCCTGTCGAGTGTGATGATCACTACGACGACTATGTGAACGGGTTGTTCGAGAGTGGCAAGCTCAGGCAGGATGACTGGCTCGATCTCGGCAGTTTTGACCGGATTCCGGCGGAGGAGTATTTCGGCTCTGCCCTGTGGCAGCTCTACAAGGGGATCGATTCCCCCTATAAGGCGGTGCTCAAGTCGGTGCTGATGGAGGCTTATTCCCACGAGTACCCCAACACCCGGTTGCTATCGATGATCAGCCGCGACTGGTTTCAGCACAACGAGGGGATGCACTACCGGCTCGACAACTATTGTCTGATGCTGGACAAGGTGACCAATTACCTCAAGTCCATCGGCGACATGGCGCGACTCGATCTGGTGCGCCGCTGCTTCTACCTCAAGGTGTGCGATGGCCTCAGTCATCCCAAGGATGATCACTCTCCCGAGTGGCGCCGCGAGCAGATGAGCCAACTGGTCTCCTACTGGGGTTGGAGCCAGGATAAACTGTACCACCTCGATCATCGCCACGAGTGGAAGGTCGAGGAGGTGAAGATCGCCCATGCCGAGTTGCTGGAGGCCCTGATGCAGAGCTACCGCAACCTGATCCAGTTCGCCCGTCGCAACAACATCAGCGAGTCGATCAACCCGGAAGATATCGGCATCCTGTCGCGTAAACTATACGCCGCGTTCGAGAGCCTGCCGGGCAAGGTGCAGCGGGTGAACCTCAAGATCGCGCCGGATCTGAGCGAGCCCGACCTTAGCTTCGTGCAGGTGCCCCACGGTCGCCTCAACCGCGCCGGCTGGTATCTCTACAAACATTCGCTGGAGCCGGTGGACATCATTGGTCGCGCGCCGCTCGAGTTCAACGGCTACATCAGCAAGCTGGTCTCCTGGGCCTACTTCAACGATCTGCTGACCCCCCAGTCGCGGGTGCACCTGTTCAATCAGGGCTCGGATCTGCACATCGACAATCTGCACCAGTTCTGCCGCGATCTCTCCGGCTGCTTCCCCGAGAAGTACCCGCTGGCCACCAACCTGGCGCTCAGTCGGCCGTGCGAGATCCGTCAGCTCTCCATCTTCCTCAACCTGGAGATGGACCCGACCAGCCACTGGGTCGGTCAGGTGATCGAATTTGACGCCAATACAGTGGATGTCTTCTCGTTCGGTCGCAATCAGGAGTGTCTGGTCGGTTCGGTGGATCTGGTCTATCGCAACTCCTGGAGCGAGATCCGTACTCTGCACTTCCAGGGGGATGAAGCTGTGGTCGATGCCCTCACCACCATCCTCGGCAAGATGCATCAGGATGCCGCCGCCCCCGAGATGATCGAGGTGTTCTGCTATAGCCAGCACTTCCGATCTCTGGTGCGCTCCCGTTTCCAGAAGCTGGTGGCGGAGTGTATCGATCTGCGCCTTGCCCGCGACAAGCAGCAGCTGGTCAAGACCATGGCCCTTGGCCGCGAGAAGTACGGCATCTTCTTCGAGCGGCGCGGGGTGTCGGTGAAGAAGCTGGAGAACGCCATCGATTTTTACCGTCACATCTCCCACAACAAGCTGGATCACCTGCCGCTGCGGCTCGACAAGACCCACAGCCAGCATCTGCCGAGCATCGTTGATGCCTACGCCAGCGAAGGGTTGGTGCAGTTCTTCTTCGATACCCGGGATGCGGGCACCAACATCTACATCCTCGATGAGGCGAACCGGGTGGAGATCTACCAGCACTTTGCCGGCAACAAGGATGAGCTGGTGGCGGGGGTCAACCGCTTCTACACCTCCAACCACGAGCGGTTCAGCGATGATGGTCAGTTCATCAACTTCAACCTGCCCCAGTACTACGAGATAGTGCAGCAGGGGAGCGAGCTGGCAGTGATCCCCTATCGCAGCCAGGGAGCTCCGCGTGAGCAGGTGTCACCCACTCGTGATGTCGGGTGACCCGCGAGGGTAAGTCGCCATAAAAACGGCCTGCAGATGCAGGCCGTTTGCTTTTGCGGTTGCTCAGGCGCCGAGGCGGGCCAGCAGCCAGCTGCGAATGTCGCCGAGCTGCGGGCGGCAGATCTCGTGACGCATCGGGTACTCGTGCCACTCGGGGGCGAGCCCGGCAGCTTCAAGCCGGTTCTTGGCATCCCAACCGAGCGACAGGCTCACCACATCGTCATAGATGCCGTGCATGTAGCAGATGGGCAGGGTGCGAGCAGCCTCGCTCATCTCGCCGAGCAATTTGTCGGGAGCTGCCAGATAGGTAGACATGCAGAGCAGGCCCGCCAGCGTTGCCTGATAGCGCAGCGCGGTGAAGGAGGCAATTACCCCGCCCTGAGAGAAACCTGCCAGCACGATATGCTCGGGGGCAAACCCGTCGGCCACCAGCTGATCCAGCAATGCGGCAATCTGGTCGGCTGATTCACGGACATGGGACTCCACTGCCCGCTCGGCGGGATCCTCGAAGCTCTTGATGTCGTACCAGCCGCGCATCTTGTAGCCCATGTTGATAGTGATGGGGCGCTCGGGGGCATCCGGCAGCAGGTGACGCACCGGTAGCTCGGCGGGCAGATCCAGCGCCTCCACCAGCGGGGCGAGACCGGCGCCGGAATCACCCAGCCCATGCAGCCAGATCACCGCATGACGGGCGCCCTGCGGGTGCAGGTCGATCATGGGAACACTACCTCTTCGCCCGCCTGGGCGGTGCAGGATTGGCTTAACAGCGCCTTGAGCTCGTGGCCGAAGCGGTTGTCGATCCAGGTGTCACCCTGCAGTTCGAAGTGGAAGCCGTTCTCGCGGGTGGCGACCCAAATCTGGTGCAGTGGCTCCTGCTTGTTGATGATGACCTTGGTCTTGTTCTCGAAAGAGAGGGTCAATACGCCGCCGCTGCGTTCGCAGTCGATATCCGGATACCCCTCGTCGAGCGTGTCTTCCACATATTGGAAAAAGGCGTCGGTCAGGGCGTGATACTCGTGATCCTTCATCGGTTTATCCTGTTGCTTTTAACAATGTGAGTGCGATTATAGAGGGCCAAAAATTTTTTCGCAGCGAACCATTATGATCACCCAGTTCACCAAGTGTCTGCTTGCCACTCTTCTGTCCCTCGGGTTGGCCGCGTGCGGTCTGAAGGGGCCGCTCTATATGCCGCCCCCCGAGCAGCCACAGAGCCAGAGTACACCGCAAGCAGCGCCGCCTGCGACCACTGAGGCTGCCACCGAGGCCGCGCCGCACTAATGCCGCACCCATTCTAGGAAGGAACCGCCCCCTTGGATCACTTTAACTACGACGCCGACGGCCAGCTTCAGGCCGAGCAAACCCCGCTGCAACAGCTTGCCGAGCAGTACGGTACCCCGCTTTACGTCTACTCCCGTGCGACCCTCGAGCGCCACTGGCACGCCTTCGACAAGGCCGCTGGCGATATTCCCCATCTGATCTGCTATGCGGTGAAGGCCAACTCTAACCTGGCGCTGCTCAACCTGCTGGCCCGTCTGGGCTCGGGGTTTGACATCGTCTCCGGTGGCGAGCTGTCGCGGGTACTGGCGGCGGGCGGTGATCCGGCCAAAGTGGTCTTCTCCGGGGTCGCCAAGAGTGAAGCGGAGATGCGCCTCGCGCTGGATAAAGAGATCCTCTGCTTCAATCTGGAGTCGGAAGCCGAGCTGGAGCGCCTCAATCGGGTGGCGGGCAGCATGGGCAAGAAGGCTCGCGTCTCGGTGCGGGTCAATCCGGATATCGATGCCGGTACTCACCCCTATATATCCACCGGCCTCAAGCAGAACAAGTTCGGCATTCCCATCGAGCTGGCGCCAGCCATCTATCGCAAGGCGGCCGCGATGGCGAACATCGAGATCGTCGGGGTGGATTGCCATATCGGCTCGCAACTCACTGAATTGAATCCCTTTATGGAAGCGGCTGACAAGTTGCTGCGGCTGATCGACGGTCTGGCAGCGGAAGGCATTCATATCCATCATCTGGACGTGGGGGGGGGTCTGGGGGTCAACTACGGTTCCGAGCAGCCGCCCCATCCGACCGAGTACGCCGAAGCGCTGAAGCAGAAGCTGGCGGGCCGGGATCTGACCCTGCTGTTCGAGCCGGGCCGCGCCATCGTCGCCAATGCCGGCGTGCTGCTGACCCGGGTCGAGTACCTGAAGCCGGGCGAGACCCGCAACTTCGCGCTGATCGATGCCGGCATGAACGACATGCTGCGCCCTTCGCTCTACGGCGCCTGGATGAACATCATCGAGGTGGATAGCCGTGCCGGCCATGCTCCCGCGCTCTATGACGTGGTGGGCCCGGTGTGCGAGACCGGCGACTTCCTCGGCAAGGAGCGCACCCTGGCCATTGCCGAGGGCTCCCTGCTGGCGGTGCGTTCGGCCGGAGCCTACGGCTTTACCATGTCATCCAACTACAACACCCGTCCGCGCGCAGCCGAAGTGCTGGTGGATGGTGCCAAGGCGCACCTGATCCGCGAGCGTGAGCAGTTGGCCGATCTCTGGCGCGGTGAGCACCTGCTGCCCTGATGGCGCAGGCTGGGACAATGATTTCATAACGGTTGACGGTGAGTTTTTACAGCCCTAACAGCACAGGAATGCACGATGTTGATAGATTTTTCCAAGATGCATGGCTTGGGCAACGACTTCATGGTGGTGGATGGCGTCACCCAGAAGGTATTTTTCAGCAATGACGTCATCAAGAAGCTGGCAGATCGCCACTTCGGGATCGGCTTTGACCAGCTGCTGCTGGTGGAGCCGCCCTATGACCCTGAACTCGACTTTCACTATCGCATTTTCAATGCCGATGGCAGCGAGGTGGAGCAGTGTGGCAACGGTGCCCGCTGTTTTGCCCGTTTCGTGCGTCTCAAGGGGCTGATAAACCGGGATCGCATCGCGGTCAGCACCGCCCGGGGTCGCATCGTGTTGCAGCTGGAGGGGGAGAACCAGGTCACGGTCAACATGGGTGTTCCCCAGTTTGAGCCGGGCAAGATCCCGTTCCGGGCCCAGAAGGCAGAGAAAACCTATCTGTTGCGGGCGCAGGAGCATACCGTGATGTGTGGCGTGGTCTCCATGGGCAATCCCCACTGCGTCATCGAAGTGCCTTCGGTCGCCGATGCGCCGGTCGAAACGCTGGGTGCCATCATGGAGCGCCACGAGCGTTTTCCCGAGCGGGTCAACGTCGGCTTCATGGAGATGGTCAACGCCACCGAGATCAAACTGCGTGTATTCGAGCGGGGCTGTGGCGAGACCCTGGCCTGCGGCACCGGTGCCTGTGCGGCGGCGGTGATTGGCATCAGTCAGGGCAAGCTCAAGGAGCGGGTCACCGTCAGTCTGCCGGGCGGCAAGCTGACCATCGCCTGGAAGGGGCCGGGCCAGCCGGTCTACATGACAGGCCCCGCCGAGCATGTGTTTGACGGCCAGATAGAGGTTTAGCCGATAAAGGTTCAGGTACGGGGGGCGCTGGCCCCCTTTGCCCATGATGTCGGGGCAGCGAGCCCCATTTCTCTGATGGATCAACCAATTTATGAGCGAACTCAAACGGCAGGAGCAATCGGTGAATGAAGCCACTGTGCTGGAGTACCTGGCCCGTTATCCCGAGTTTTTCCAACGCCATGCCGCCGTGCTGGACCGGATCCGCATTCCCCATGAACGCAAAGGGTCGGTCTCGCTGGTCGAGCGCCAGCTGGAGCGTCAGCGCGAGCGGATCGAACAGCTGGAGCAGGAGATCACCGAATTGATGGGGATCGCCAGCGAAAACGAGCGGATCTTCCGGGTCTATGCCGATCTCTACGGCGAGCTGTACGGCTGCCAGACCCTGTTCGAGGTAAGTGCCGTGATGGGCAAGGCCTTTGTCCAGCGGCTGCGCCTGACCGGGCTGCGGCTCTGGCTCAATCCCAAGAAGTTTGCCCTGAGCGGGCCCGAGCAGCGCTTTCTGGCGCAGGGCAAGCAGCTCGAATCCCTGCTGGGTCAGCGTCTGCCGGGGCAGGATTACTACTTTGGCCGCCTGAGCCAGAGCGAGAAGCAGGCGCTGTTTGGCCATGATGTGCTGGTCAACTCGGTGGCCCTGATGCGGCTCGGCGATCTCGGTGTGCTGGCCTTCGCCAGCTCGGATCCCGGCCACTTTACTCCCCACAACGACACCCTGCTGCTGGGCCAACTGGGGCGCCTGCTGCAACTGCGTCTGCCCGAGTTGACTCATGGCTAGAACACCGGCCAAGGCGCCTGCCAAAGCACCCGTCATCGCACCGCCACTGCCTGCGGCACTGGCGGACGAGCTGGCGGCCTTTATCGAATACCTGAGGGTCGAGCGTCAGCTCAGCCCTCATACCCGCAATAACTATCAAGCCCATCTGGAGGCGATGACCGCCGAGCTGGTGGCCCTCGGGCTCACTGATTGGGGTCGGCTCGAGGCGAGTCAGGTGCGCACTCTGGTGACCCGGATGCACAAGGGGGGCCTTGCTCCTCGTTCCCTTTCCACCAAGGTCTCGGCCCTGCGCAGCTTTTGCGACTGGCAGGTGCGGCAGGGGCGGCTCACCGCCAATCCGGCTCGCGGTATCGTCACCCCCAAACAGGGGCGGCCGCTGCCGAAAAACCTCGATGTGGACGAGATGCACCAGCTGCTCAACATTACCGACGAGCAGGATCCGCTGGCGGTGCGGGATCGCGCCATCATGGAGCTGATGTACTCTTCAGGGCTGCGTCTGGCCGAGCTGGTGGGGATCAATCTGGTGGATCTGAAGCTCGACGACCGCCAGCTCAAGGTGACCGGCAAGGGCTCGCGGGAGCGGGTGCTGCCCATCGGCCGGATGGCGGTCGAGTGGCTGCAGAAGTGGCTCAAGGTGCGCCCGCTGCTGGCCGGGGATGAGAGCGAGGCGCTGTTTGTCTCCAACCGCAAGCAGCGGCTGTCGGCGCGCTCGGTGCAGGCCCGCCTCGATGGCTGGGGCAACAAGCAGGCGCTTAACTCCCACGTCCATCCCCACAAGCTGCGCCACAGCTTCGCCACCCATATGCTGGAGTCTTCCGGCGATCTCCGGGCGGTTCAGGAGCTGCTGGGACATGCCGACCTCTCCACCACCCAGATCTATACCCACCTCGACTTCCAGCATCTGGCCAAGGTTTACGACAGCGCCCACCCCAGGGCCAAGCGTGACCCGGATGCGCAGGACGATGAATAACGGGCCCTGAGCCCCGTTGCAGAGGATAGTCCATGCACTTCTATCGCCGCTGGCAGCCGGTTGCTGCCATCTCGTTTGACCTCGATGACACCCTCTATGACAACGGCCCCGCCATCGTGCGGGCCGAGCAGTGGATGTTGAGCCATCTGCGCAGCGAATATCTGGCGACAGCCATGCTCGACAAGCCACGCTGGCTGGAGCTAAAACGCGCTGTGTTGCTGGCCAACCCCGGGCTGCGCCACGATGTCAGCCTGGCGCGCCAGCAGACCATCCGCGCCGCCATGGTCGAGGGGGGGATGGCCGACCAGCAGGCCAGTCGCGAGGCGGAGCAGGTCTTTGCTGCGTTTCTGGCAGAGCGCTCGAAGATCGATGTGAGCGAGTCCACTCATCAGCTGCTGGCCAGATTGGCCGAACGCTACCCGCTGGTGGTCATCACCAACGGCAATCTGGATCTGCTTCAGGCCGGGCTGGATCGCTACTTCACGCTGGTCTGCAAGGCGGGGGCGGGCGCCAGGATGAAACCGGCGCCGGATATGTTTGAGCAGACCCGCAGTGCCCTCAAGCTGCCTGCGCAGCGGATCCTCCATGTGGGGGATCATCCCGAGACCGATGTACTGGGTGCCCGTCTGCATGGCTTTCGCGCCGCCTGGCTCAACGAACGGCAGCAACCGTGGCAACAGCTGCAACTGTTGCCGGACGTGGAGCTGACGGCACTGGAGGAGCTGGCCGAGCTGCTGCTCTGATGGCGCTGGCGGGTGGCCACGCTCAGGCGGTAATGGCTGTCAGCGAATAGCGATATATGGCAAGGGGTTACGCCCGCTATTTGCGACAAATCAACCCGAGCAGGGTGTTGCGATCGCGCTGGTTGACGCGGCAGTAGCTGATGCCGACGGGCAGCGCCTGCTGCAGGGTGATGGCGCTGTTCTGATAGCGGCAGACCAGATAGAGCGGGCGCAGGCTGCTATCGAGCTGGCTCCAGTAGTGGAGCTCGTCGCTGTCGCCATTATCCGGTTTGAGCTGGACCCGCTCATCGGGATTTCCGTCAAACAGGGAGAGACGATCCAGCCGATGGGTGAGGCGCTCGCCAGGTTTGCCGTTGTCGTTGCGGGTCACGGCCTGCCAGCCCTGCTGCGGGGTCAGCAGCTGCTGGCGAGCCTCGATGGTGGCAGGACAATCAAATTGCAGGCTGGCGGCAAGGGCCAGGGTTGTCAGTAACATGGCTGCTGTTTTCTCTTCACGTCCTCAACAAGATGCCATGCTACGTCATCTGCCCCCGAACAGCTTCATCAGTTTATCAAGCAGATCAAGCTGTTGTGGTGGTTGCTTCATGGCTTCCGCCTCCCGCTCCAGCAGGGCCCGCTGCTCCTGCTGGCGGTCGCTCAGCACCCGGTAGAGGGGCTCGACCAGCGACTCGCGCTGCATCACCAACTCCTGAAACATTGCCTGATTGATGCGATAGGTTTCGACGGTGGCCACCGCCCGCACCGTGAAGGAGCTGGGCTCGCCGGTGAGCAGGCTCAGTTCGCCAAAAAAGTCTCCCGCGTTGAGCGTACCGAGTTTCAGCTCTCGCCCTTCGACATTGACCACCATCTCGGCCTCCCCTTTGACCAGCACGAACAGCCAGCTGGAGACATCCCCCTGCTCCAGCATGATGTCGCCGCTGACGAAGGGGGCGAACTTCACCTGATCGGCCAGCTGGAGCAGCTCGTTCTCCTGCAACATGGCAAACAGCGGCAGCTTGCGCAGGGTATCGGTTCGTTCGGCGGTGTGGCGCTTGTGGCGGGCATCCAGATGCTGCTTCTCCTTGGCCATAAAGACGTTGAAGATCGGTGGGGTGAGGCGGCGATCGTTGCGGCGCAGGGCGGCATCGATCAGGCTGCGCACCATGGAGTCGGTCGGATCGTCGCGAGCCAGGTCGGTCAGCCAGTAGCGCACTGCATAGCGGGCGATGCCCCCTTCGACGTTCATCAGCAGGCAGTCCGGTTGCGGATGCTTGGCGACGCAGGGGAGCTTGGTCTCTCGCAGGGATTTCTCGATCAGGGCGATGATCTGGGTCGGCAGGGTATCCAGGGTCAGATCGAACCAGACCCAGCGTCGCCACTGCAGCGGCTCGCCACGGCGACGCCCGAGCACGGTGAAGCGCTGTTTGAGCAGATGACTGTTGGGGATGACCACAGTTTCCCAGTTGCGGGTCTCGATGGTGGTGGCACGCCAGTTGATCTCCACTACCCGGCCCTGGGTGGTGTCCACTTGCAGCCAGTCCCCGATGGCGATGGAGTTGTCGAGCTGAATGGAGACCCCGGCCAGCAGATTGCCCAAAGTATCCTGCATGGCGAAGGCGATGACCGCGGTGATCACCGCCGAGGTGGTGACTATCTCCCCGAGCGCCATGCCGGAGGCGTAGAGGCGAAACAGACCCCAGCCGATATAGCCGATGGTGATGACGATGTCGGCGATGATCCGCGGGATGCGGATCTGGCAGAGGGGCAGAAGAAATTCGAACAGCAGTATCCCCCACACTTTTACCAATATCAGGCCGGCCAGCAGGGTGGAGATCTCGATCAGCAATTGATGGGGCAGAGGTAGTTTGAACCAGCCCCCTTCCAACTGGATCAGCAGGATCACGACAGTGCTTATCATCACGAAGCTGAGCTCGGAGAGCAGCTCTCGTCGTTGCCCGGGGCGGCGCCAGAAGTGAAGCAGCATCAGAGAGAGGGTGAGCAGGGTCCAGAACGGGTGTTCGCGGATCCATATCAGTGTGGGTAGCGCAGTGAGGTTGTCGCTGAACATGGCGGCCCCTTGTGATGGTTTTATTTCCAGCATAGCCGTTCCGGCACGGGGAAATGGTGCGTTGGGGCTGCAATTTATTTATCCTGTGCAGAACCGGGCAAAGGAGTGCGATTAAGTGAAATTTTCAAAGAAAATCATCTGTTTGATGGTTATGTTGCCATTGGCGGGCTGCGATCTGCTGGTCGACAAGTACCGGGTCGAATTCCGGGATGGGTCCTGGCGCGAGATCGTCATCACCCCCTTCTCCAGTGAGGCGCACTGGCGCGAGGGGTGTGCCACCGGTGAGGTGCTGAGCGATATGAAGGTACCCATCAAACGGGGTGACAAGATCAATGGCCGGGAGCAGTTGCTGATCGGAGGCGAGAAGTTCGAACTGGATGACAACAACCTCTACCGCAGCAACGGCATGGTGTTTGGTCACTCGCCTGACCATATCCAGCGTGGACTGAAGGGGATGGATATCTGCCGTACCCTGCGCCCCGAGCGGGGCGGATTACCCAAGCTCAAGGCGCGAGGATTTGGTGAATAAGCGTTAATGGCTATCTCTCTGACGGCGTCGGCAGGCGTCACCAAAGGCCTGGAAGATCTTGATGGAGTGAGGATTTTCGCTGGCTTTCCACTCCGGGTGCCACTGTACTGCCAGCAGGAAAGGGGAGAGGGTCGGGGCATGGATGGCCTCGACCAGCCCATCTTCGGCATGTGCCAGCGGCTCCAGGCCAGCACCAAGACGGTTTAGCCCCTGTCCATGCAGGGAGTTGACCGGTATCTGTTCAGCCCCCATCAGTTCGGCAAACCAGCTGCCTGGCAGCAGCTCAATCTGATGGCTTGGCCCATACTGTTCGTCGACCGGGTCGTCGGCATCTTCCCGATGATCGTCATAACCCGGTTCGGTGTAGACCTTCTGGTGGATATCGCCGCCCAGTGCCACGTTGATCTCCTGCATGCCGCGACAGATCCCGAGGATCGGCAAGCCACGGGCGAGCGCTCCCTTGATGAGGGGCAGATCGAACAGGTCGCGATCCCTGTCCTGCTGTTTCTCCGGGGTGAGGTTCTCCTGCCCGTAAAGCGCCGGATCGATGTTGGAGCCGGCGCCGCTCAGATAGATGCCGTCAGCCAGATCCAGATATTGCTCCAGATCGGCGGTGCCGCAGCAGGTGGGTACCAGCAGCGGGACGCAGCCGCTGATCTCTACCAGCGGCATGATGTATTTGTGGGTCATTACCTGATAGGCGTGGCCGTTACGGGGCTGGGCCCCCATGGTCATCAGCACGACGGGTTTACGGCTGGTGGCGAGTACGGAATTTGGCATAGGACACCCTGATTATCCCTGGCGTTAAAGTCTCATCCTGCACCTTGGGCAGACCCTTGCACATCGGCTGGGCAAGGGCATGCCTCAAGGCATGGTCATGGGATCCCGCGTCGTACCGGGTGGCAGAATCGTCAGTCATCTTGGGCAGCGACAGCCTGGATCCTCTCCCCAGTCTGCCAAGGCCGTTCAATATGTCAAACAAAATGATGCTGAATTGTTAACGATTTTGTTTGTGATGATTCTTGAGTGGCGATTTTACTGGAGAAACTGGATAGAGATGTACAGCAGGAGCACCATGGTGGTGGATATATTAAACGCGCAGGGTGGTGGAGGTGGGAAGGCGTAAATGCATCAAGATAAACACGCCTCCGCGAGGGGAGGCGTGCTTCGGGGATCACAACAGGTCTTCGATCTCGCCGCGCAGATACTGGTACATCTCGCGATAGGCAACCGGCGGCTTGTTTAGCTCCCGCTCCTTGTTGGCGTTGCGGATCAGCTGGCGCAGCTTCTGGCGATCCAGTTCGTGGAACTGGGACATCAGCTCGTTGAGGGCGCTGTCACCTTCGGTGATCAGGCGTTCGCGCCACTGCTCCAGGCGGTGCAGACGGGCATTCACGGTGGAGTGACGGTTCTTGATGATGGAGAGCGCTTCGGCAATCGGCTCGATATCGCGGCTGCGCATCAGGCGGCCGATGAACTGCAGATGGCGACGGAAGGACTCATCCTTCTTCGGCTTGAGCTTGCGACCCAGCTCGACAGCTTCTGCAAGCTCTTCATCCAACGGGATTTTTTCCAGCTCGCTGTGGCTGAGGGAGACGATCTCTTCCCCCATTTTCTGCAATGCTTCGGCATCGCGCTTGAGCTGGCTCTTACTGGGGCCCCAGTCTTCGAACTCGTTGTCGTCTTGATATTGACTCATCGGTCTCTTGATTCCTGTCATTCACGTTTGGTGGATATGTTACCAGCTTCTCCCGCTGGGCGCAGGGGTCTGATATGCTTACCCCCCTTTCCTTCTTTCATACAGATGTGAGTTATGGATCAGCAAGACCAAATCCGCCAGGATCAAGCCCATCTCGAGGCCGTGGTTGCCGAAGCCCTGGAGATAGCCAAAGGACTGGGCGCCTCGCTGGCCGAAGTCTCCATCAGCAAGCAGACCGGGTTGTCGGTGAACACCCGGGGTTGTGAACTGGAAAGCATTGAATTCAATAAGGATGGCGCCCTCGGCATCGCCGTCTATCGCGATGGTTGCAAGGGCTCTTCTTCGACCACCGATCTGAGCAAACCCGCCATTCGTGCCGCAGTTGAAGCGGCCATCGAGATTGCCCGCCACACCTCGGCCGATGATTGCGCCGGTCTGGCGGACGCCGAGCTGCTGGCCTGGGATGCCCCCGATCTGCAACTGTGTCACCAAATCGAGCTGGATCCCCGGCGCGGCATCGAGCTGGCCATCGAGTGCGAGCGGCTGGCGCTTGGTCGCGATGCCCGCATCAAGCACTCCGACGGTGCCGGTTTCTCCAGCCATCTCGGCATCAAGGTCTATGGCAACAGCCACGGCTTCGTCAAAGGCTACGCGGCGTCGCGCAACTCCCTGAGCTGTGTGCTGATCGGCGAGCAGGATGGCGACATGCAGCGTGATTACGGCTACTCCTCCAGCCGTACTCTCGACGGGCTCTGGAGCCCGCAGCGCATTGCGGACGAAGCCGTTGAGCGTACCGTCTCCCGCCTCGGCGCCCGCAAGATCTCCACCCGCCATGCGCCTGTGCTGTTCCACCCGGACACTGCCTCCGGCCTGTGGGGCCATTTGGTGATGGCCATCAGCGGGGGCAACCTCTATCGCAAGTCGAGCTTCCTGCTCGACAAATTGGGCAAGCAGATCCTGCCCGAGTGGCTCACCATTCAGGAGTTCCCCCACCTGCTGGGCGGGCTCGCCAGTACCCCGTTTGATGGGGAAGGGGTGCGTACCCGCGATATGGATATCATCCGTAACGGCGAGCTGATGAGCTGGCTGCTCACCTCCTACTCTGCGCGCAAGCTGGGGTTGACCACCACGGGGCATGCTGGAGGTATCCACAACTGGCAGGTTTCCAATACCGGCCAGGATTTTCAAGGCATGCTCAAAGAGATGGGCACCGGCCTGCTGGTGACCGAGCTGATGGGACAGGGGGTCAATATCGTCAATGGCGACTACTCCCGCGGCGCCGCCGGTTTCTGGGTCGAGAATGGCGAGATAGCCTATCCGGTCGAGGAGATCACCATCGCCGGCAATCTGGCCGAGATGTTCAGCCACATCGTGGCGGTGGGCCGTGACGAGGATGAGCGCTCCAGTCTCAAGACCGGCTCGGTGCTGGTAGAGAATATGAAGCTGGCGGGTCACTGATCGCCGCTGCAGCGAGATCGATATCCATAAAAAGAGGGCCGCAATCGTGGCCCTCTGTCTTATTTGCCTGGCGGATTAACCGGCCTTGACGCTGCGGCGACGCTGCAGCCAGACGATCACCCCGAACAGCAGGAAGCCCGGGATCCACATCCACTCCTTGGTCCAGCGCTCGGTCGGCGCCTTGACGGTGAGGATCTCCTGATCGAACTCCAGCCCCATGGTGGCGGCCGGGCTACCAAAGGCGACGTTGTCGATCAGCGTCTTGCCATCCTGCTCATAGAGGCTCAGCCCCAGATTGGCCAGCCGCTCTTCGCCATTCGCCCCATCCGGTACGGCGACCAGCAGGGTGAACTTGCGTGGCTTGCCCACTGCATCTTCACCGAGGATCCGCAGCCGCAGGGTGCTCTCTGCTTCCACTTCACCCATGGTTTGGGCCAGCTGTGCAGGCGGGGTCTCGCGATAGGGGTCGTGCACCATGTCCATCCAGAAACCCGGGCGGAACAGGGTAAAGGCGACCAGCAACAGCAGCACGCTCTCGTACCAGCGGCTCTTCACCAGGAACCACCCCTGAGTGGCGGCGGCGAAGATCAGCATGGCGATGGTCGCCACGATGAAGATCAGCACGCCGTGGGCGAAGTCCACGTCGATCAGCAGCAGATCGGTGTTGAAGATAAACAGGAACGGCAGCGCTGCGGTACGCAGGCTGTAGTAGAAGGCGGTGATCCCGGTCTTGATGGGATCGCCCTTGGAGACAGCGGCTGCCGCGAAGGAGGCCAGCCCCACCGGTGGCGTCACATCCGCCATGATGCCGAAGTAGAATACGAACAGGTGCACCGCGATCAGCGGCACGATCAGCCCGTTTTGCTGCCCCAGCGTCACCACCACCGGCGCCAGCAGGCTGGACACCACGATGTAGTTGGCAGTGGTCGGCAGCCCCATGCCGAGGATCAGGCTCAACAGGGCGGTGAGCAGCAGCATCAGCAGCAGGTTGCCCATGGAGAGGAACTCCACCAGATCCGCCAGCACCAGACCGACCCCGGTCTGGGAGACCGCACCCACGATAATCCCCGCGGTGGCGGTGGCAATGCCGATACCGATCATGTTGCGGGCACCGGCAACCAGCCCTTCCCGCAGATCCACCACGCCATCAGCGACCGTGCCGTAGTCGTGCTTGCCGTCCTTGCGCAGCCAGTTGAGCAGCGGGCGCTGGGTCAGCAGGATGATCACCAGCATCACGGTCCCCCAGAAGGCCGATAGCCCCGGCGAGAGGCGTTCCACCATCAGGCACCATACCAGTACTACCACCGGCAGCAGGAAGTGCAGGCCGGAGAGCAGCACGGCGCGGGTGTTGGGCAACTCGGTGAGCGGCTTGTCGGGATCTTCGGCAGGCAGTGGTTCATTGCTGGCGGCGATCTTCAACAGAGCCACATAGGTGGCAGCCAGCAGTACCGAGATCCCCGGCAGGGCGTAGTCACCCAGTGCAGGTTTGAGCCAGCCGAGGCCATAGTAGACCGCCAGTGACAGGCCGCTGATGAGGGCCGCGCCAAAGGCAAAACCGGTCAGGCGACGCAGCCAGGGTTTGGGTTGATGGTTGCCGATGGGCTGCATGCCCAGTTTCAGTGCCTCCAGATGGACGATGTAGAGCAGCGCTATGTAGGAGATGGCGGCAGGCAGGAATGCGTGCTTGATGATCTCCACATAGGGGATGCCCACGTATTCGACCATCAGGAAAGCCGCAGCCCCCATCACCGGCGGCATGATCTGGCCGTTGACCGAGGAGGCCACTTCCACCGCCCCCGCTTTCTCTGAACTGAAGCCCACCTTCTTCATCATCGGGATGGTGAAGGTGCCGGTGGTCACCACGTTGGCAATCGACGAGCCGGAAATCAGACCGGTGAGGCCGGAGGCGACCACTGCCGCCTTGGCCGGGCCGCCACGAAGGTGACCGAGCAGGCTGAAGGCGAGCTGGATAAAGTAGTGACCGGCACCGGCCCGCTCCAGCAGGGCGCCGAACAGCACGAACAGGAACACGAAGCTGGTGGAGACGCCAAGGGCGATGCCGAACACCCCTTCGGTGGTGATCCACTGGTGGTTGGCCAGCGCGGTAAAGCCTACTCCGCGGTGTGCCAGCAGGCCCGGCATCCAGGGGCCCGCCAGGCTGTAGACCAGAAAGACGATGGCGATGACCGCCAGTGCCGGCCCCAGGGCGCGGCGCGCCGCTTCCAGCAGCAGCGGAATGCCGATGCAGGCGGTCACCAGATCGGCGGTGGTGAGGGTGCCGGGGCGCAGCGCCAGCGCTTCATACATCACGAACAGGTAAGACGCGGCGCCAGCGGCGATCAGACCGAGGGCGATATCACCGAGGGGAACTCGATCCCGCGGCGAGGAGCGAAACGCCGGGAACACTAGAAAAGCGAGCAACAGGGCAAAGGTGAGGTGAATGGAGCGGGTTTCGGTGTCATTGAGTACGCCAAACCCCACCATGAAGGGGAGTGGCGAGGCGATCCAGAGCTGGAACAGGGACCAGGCCAGCGCCAGAGCTGTGATGAGCCAGCCCATGATGCCCAGCGGCAGGCGAGCGCCCACATCCTGGGCGATCAGTTCCTCGGTAGAGAGTTGTTTATCTTGCATAGGGTTAACTTGTGCCAACGAGTACAACAAGAGCGACACCCGCCCCCGCAATCAGGCGGCAGACGGGTGTCGAAGAGAGTGACAAAGGCCCCGGGGCCTTCAATCAGAGCCAGCCGCGCTCTTTGTAGTAGCGGGCAGCCCCTTCATGCAGCGGTGCAGAGAGACCCACCTTGATCATGTCGGCCTCTTTCAGGTCGGCAAAGGCAGGGTGCAGGCGCTTGAAGCGATCCAGGTTGTCGAACACCGACTTGACCAGCTGATAGACCACTTCCGGATCGGTTTTGGCGCTGGTGGAGAGCACCGCTTTGCCACCGATGGAGGGGGTCGGCTTGTCGCTGCCCTTGTAGATGCCGCCCGGGATCTCGGCCTTGCTGTAGTAGCTCTTCTCAGCCAGCAGCTTGTCGATGTCGGCGCCAGTCACAGGTACCAGAACTGCATCTGTGGTGGTGGAGGCTTCCTGAATGGCGCCGTTCGGGTGACCCACGAAGTAGCTCATGGCATCGATGTTGTTGTCACCGAGGGCGGAGGCTTGTTCGGCCGGTTTCAGCTCGGAGACCAGACCGAAGTCACCCTTCTTCCAGCCTTTGACCGCCATGATCTCTTCCATGGTGTCACGCTGGCCGGAGCCCGGGTTGCCGATGTTGACGCGCTTGCCCTTCAGATCGTCGAAGCTGGCGATCTTGGCATCGCGGCGAGCCAGGATGGTGAACACCTCGCTCTGCAGGGAGAAGACGGCGCGCATATCGTCCATGGCCCCTTCGGCCTGGAACGGCGGCAGCCCCTTCATCGCCTTGAACTGGTGGTCGGATTGCATGATGCCGAAGTTGAATTCACCGCTGCGGATGCCGTTGACGTTGGCAACACCGCCGCCACTGGCCGGGGCGTTGCACTTGATCTGGTGATCGGCGGCGCCGCGATTGAGGAAGCGGCAGATGGACTGGCCAGCGACATAGTAGACGCCGGTCTGACCGCCGGTGCCTATAGTCACGAAGCGCTCCTGCGCTTGTACCGGACCACCGAATGAGACACCGACCAGAGCCGCCGACAGGGCGCATGCCAAAGTTAATCCTTTCATTTTTTCTCCCTTTTCTTTGATTTTGTTTATCCGATCCCCGGATAAATTGATGGCAATCCCGTTCTGCGCCGGGCTTGCCCGCTCTTCTCGTTGCGCGAAAGCGGGGGTGTTGATTACCCCCTTTCCGGCAGTCACCCCATCCTGTGGTGAGGCTACCGACCTCCTGTCGGTCGAAGATAAATTGGCCCCTGAGGGGCCAAATAAAAAGTTGCAAGCACTCCGATTAAGCACATTCACCCAACATAAATCAAACGAAATGGCAAAATCACGGAGTTTAATCTTGAGAAACATGACCTTGATCATTCATTTTCTTGCCGAAGATTAATTTGATATGAAGGGAAATGGAAGAGGGAAAAACTACGAGAGGATTCTTATGCGGCCCTTGCGTGACAAGGGCCGGAGTCATGAGAGATCAGTTGGCCGGGGTGGCCAGATCCAGGATAAAGGCGTATTCCAGCGCGATATCCTCGTAGGCTTTGAAGCGGCCCGACTTGCCGCCGTGGCCGGCGTCCATGTCGGTGTTCAGTAACAACTTGTTATCATCTGTTTTCAGCTCGCGCAGCTTGGCGACCCACTTGGCGGGCTCCCAATACTGCACTTGCGAGTCGTGCAGCCCGGTGGTGACCAGCAGGTTGGGGTAGGCTTGCGCCTTGACCTGATCGTAGGGGCTGTAGCTCTTCATGTAGTCGTAGTAGCGCTTCTGGTTCGGGTTGCCCCACTCGTCATACTCCCCGGTGGTGAGGGGGATCGACTCGTCAAGCATGGTGGTGACCACATCGACGAACGGCACCTGTGCCACCACGCCGCGATAGAGTTCGGGTGCCTGATTGATGACGGCCCCCATCAGCAGGCCGCCGGCGCTGCCGCCCATGGCGTAGACCTGATCCCTGGCACCGTAGCCTTGCTCAACCAGCGCCTTGGTGACATCAATGAAGTCATTGAATGTGTTCTGCTTTTTCAGCAACTTGCCATCTTCGTACCAGTGACGGCCCAGCTCTTCGCCACCCCGGATATGGGCGATGGCGTAGACGAAGCCTCTGTCCAGCAGGCTCAGGCGCGAGCTGCTGAAATCGGGATCCATACTGGCGCCGTAGGATCCATAGCCATAGACCAGCAGCGGATTCTTGGGCGCATCGGCCTGCTCTTTCTTGAACTTGTCCTTGCGATAGACCAGCGACACCGGCACCGATACACCGTCGCGGGCGGTCACCCAGAGCCGCTCGCTGGCGTACTGGTCGGCCTTGAAGCCGGCCACCGGCTGCTGCTTGAGCAGGGTGCGCTTGCCGCTCGCCATATCCAGCTCATAGGTGGAGGCGGGGGTGGTCATGGAGGAGTAGCCATAACGCAGGGCGCTGGTATCCGGCTCCGGGTTGTAGGCGAGCCAGGTGACATAGGCGGGATCATCGAAGGCGATCTCCTTCTCGTCACCGCTCTGCCAGTTGATCTGGCGCAGTCGGGTCAGCCCCTTGTTGCGCTCTTCCAGTACCAGCCAATCCTTGAACAGGGCGTAGCTCTCCAGCAGTACCTCCGGATTGGGGGCAATCACCGCCTTCCAGCGATCGACCGGGCTCTCCTTGGTCTCGTAGAGGCCGAAGTTCTTGCCATCCTTGTTGGAACGCACATAGAAGCGGCCGCGGTAGTGATCCAGGCTGTATTCGTGATCCACCTGACGGGGCAGGAACAGGCGGGGGGCGTGCTCCGGCTGGTTGGCATCGATCAGCCGCGCTTCGCCGGTGGTGGTGCTGGAGAGGGCGATAACGATGAAATCTTCCGAGGTGGTGGCGTAGAGGCTGATGTAGAAGGAGTCATCCTTCTCCTCGTAGACCAGCTTGTCCGTGGCCGGATCCGTCCCGAGCGTATGGCGATAGACCTGATAGGGAAGCAGGGTCTGCGGGTGCTTGCGCACATAGAAGACGGTCTTGTTGTCGTTGGCCCACACCAGATTGCCGGAGGTATTTTCCAGTTTGTCGGTGGCCCACTGGCCGCTCTCCAGATCGAGGAACTGGATTTGGTACTGACGACGGGAGAGGAAATCTTCCGCCACCGCCAGCCAGCGGTTGTTGCGGCTCACCTCAAGGGCGCCGAGGGCATAGAACTCGTGCCCTTCTGCCCGCTGGTTGCTGTCGAGCAACAGACTCGCCTGCTCTTCACCGAGCTTGGTGCGCGAGTAGATCCCGTACTCCTTGCCCGGCTCATAGCGGGTCTGGTAGCGGTAGCCATTCTTCACATAGGGTACCGACTCATCCTGCTGGGGGATGCGGGCGACCATCTCTTTGTAAAGCTGTTCGCGCAGGGGCTGGGTCGGCTTGAGCATGGCCTCGGTATAGGCGTTCTCGGCCTTGAGATAGTCCAACACCTCGGGCTTCTGCCGCTCGTCGTCACGCAGCCAGTAGTAGTTGTCGATGCGGGTATCCCCGTGTTTTTTCAGAGTGCGGGGATGTTTGGCGGCCACGGGCGGCTGGATTGGATGTTCGCTTGTCAGCATGGCGGGCTCTTCATTGGCATAAGTGGGGGGGAGAACTGTCAGAAAGGCTAGCAGCAGAACTCCTCGGGAAAAGGTAAACATGTCGCATCCTTGGCGCTGGAAAGGGTTGGTAGACCTGAGCATCGGCTCCATGAATTGGCGTTAAATCTGCCCCTTGTTGCCGGTGGTTGCAAGCAATCCCTTGTTATTGCAGGAAATGTAATCAAAAAAAGCCGCTATCTCGCGATAGCGGCCCTCTTTCTGGCCATGAGCGGCAAGAGTCAGCTCAGGTGTGCCTCACATGATATGGGAGTGCCGGTTCATGGCCAGTTGTCGTCAGCCGGGGTAGCTCGACCAGCGGTTGGTCGCGCCCTCGTTGCTGATACTCAGTACCTCATAGGGATGGCCCGGAATATCCATGCCCGGTGCACTCTGGGGCATGCCCGGAATGGTCAGGCCACGGATCGCCGGTTTTTCCCTGAGCAGCTTTTGTACATCGGCGGCCGGGACATGCCCCTCGATCACATAGCCATTTACGATACCGGTATGGCAAGAGGCCAGTTCCGGCGCGATACCGTATTGCTGCTTCACTGCGCCGAGCTGTTCGGTTTCGATAACGTCCAGTTCGAAGCCATTCTGCTCCATGTGCTCGTTCCAGCTTTGGCAGCAACCACAATATTTGGATTTGTAGACGGTCATCTTCTCGGCCGCGAGAGCCGAAAAGCTAACGGTACCGGCCAGCATGGCCAGTAACAGGGGTTTGTACATCACTCACCTCAGATTGAAAGAAAAGATGCCCGATACGGGATGCGTTTCAGATCTGGATGCGTGGGGGACGTTCGAGCCGCTCGCACGGGGCGTCCGGCATAAAGAGAGAGGGGGAGGCGAAGTCGGGGGTATCCGGTTCCAGCACGGCGACCGTCAGGCTGTCGCTGCCTACCAGCGTCATCGAGAGGGCGGTGGTAAAGCTGCCGCAGGGCATCGCTTTTTCCAGGGTGCGCTCGCTCTGGCTGCAGTGGGTAGTCAGGGTACAGAGGTCGGTTGCGGCCCGGCTGCCAAACGACATCAACACCAGCACCAGACTCCACAGGGGGAGCCAGCGACGGGCGTGAGCGAGTTGGCGACGGGTGAGAACCATGGAATGACTCGAAAATAACAAGGGGCACATGGTAACCCTGTGCCCCGGGGGAGGGTCAAGCCCTCCCCATGGTGTCAGTCAGCCAGGATTAAGGTTGCTGACGGGTCGCCGCCAGCACGATCTCGCGCACGCAGACGTTGGCAGGCTGGTTCCAGGCGTAGAGCACGGCATCGGCGATCACTTCTGGCGCAATGACGCCACCCATCTGATCTTTCCAGTCGTGGTAACCGGCCTTGATGCTCTCGTCAGTGGTATGGCTGAGCAGCTCGGTCTCGACCGCACCCGGGGCGATGGTCACCATCCGCACGCCGACATCGGCCACCTCTTCCCGGATGTTTTCGGTCAGGGCGTGCACGGCGAACTTGGTGGCACAGTAGGCAGCATGGTTCGGGAAGGTCTTGCGACCGGCGATGGAGCTGATGTTGATGATGGTGCCGCTGCGGCGCTCCTTCATGCCTGCCAGCACTGCGTGGACGCCGTTCAGCACCCCCATCACGTTGATGTTGAGCATCTGCTGCCATTCGGCGGGATTCTGCACATCGGCCTGACCAAGCAGCATGACACCGGCGTTGTTGACCATGCAGCCGACCGGGCCAAATTTGGCTTCTGCCTGCTGGACGGCGGCCTTCATGGCGGCGGTGTCGGTCACATCGACCCCGATGCAGAGGGTATCGGGCAGGTTCAGTGCCTGCATCGGCTCGACCCGGCGGGCCAGCAGCAGCAGCGGATGACCGGCGGCAGAGAAGGCACGGGCGATGGCGGCACCGATCCCGGCGGAGGCACCGGTGATCACGACGAGAGATTTGGACATGGGTCTTTCCTTCTGATTCAAGAGTCGGTTTGAGCAAACAGGTGGCTGGCCAGCACGGAACCCAATCACTATAGTCACTGCATCTATAAGTGATAAATATTGTTTTCCGCTGGTTATCATCTGAAAAAACTATGGTTGGTTTATGCTGGACTTGAGATTGCTGCGTTTCTTCATCGCCATTTATGAAGAGAAGAACATCACGGCGGCGGCCGAGCGTTGCCACGTCAGCCAGCCCTCCCTCTCGGCGGGACTGCGCCAGCTGGAAGAGGCGCTCGGTGACAGCCTGTTTGTCCGGGGCAAGAAGGGGGTGGTGGCGAAAGATCCGGCCCACTATCTCTATCCCCACGCGGTCAAGCTGGTGGAGGAGGCGCGCCGTCTGCCGGAGCTGTTTCGCCAGAAAGCGACGCGTGCGAGGCTCAATATCGCCATCATGCCGGACTTGAGTCGCCGTCGGGTGGCCGGGCTGTTGCAGCAAGTACAGAGTGTGCTGCCGCAGCTGGATCTCACCCTCTCCGACTACACTACGCCCGCCGACTGCCGCTTGACGCTGGATGCCTTGCGCCGGGAGGACGAGATCTTTCTGCCGCTCTGGGAGGAGGATTACGTGCTCTGCGTGCCGGTCGACCATCCCCTTGCCAGTCGCGAAAGGATCGAGCTGGCCGAGCTGCAACATTATGATTTTATTGAGTGCCCGCCCTGCGAAGCCCATCAGCAGACTATCGGCCTGCTGGCCTGTGACCGGCTTACCCTCAATCTGGTGGCCAAGGCCGAGAGCAAGGGGCTGGTGATGGCGCTGGTGCTGGCGGGGGTCGGCATCAGTTTTCTGCCGGACGGGCTGGTCGAGGATGAGGCGGGGCTCTGTACCCTGCCGGTGAGCGGGCCGCGGATGTTTCGCCGGATCGGGCTCTGCTATCCCGCCCACCAGACCCTCAATCCGGCGCTGCGGGAGCTGATCCCCGAGTTGGCAGGCTATGGCGCTTCCTGATAAGGTCGCTCTCCTGTGCACCTTTACGATGCAGCTCCCCAGACTCCCCTTTTCTGTTTACCTCGCCTTGCACCGCAAGGCTTTGTTCGGGTGATGTGGTCATGAAACGCATTCTGGTTATTTTTTCCCATCCCGCGCTGCAGAGCTCGCGGGCCAACAAGCAGCTGTTGCAGGCGATTGAGGGGCTGGAGGGGGTCACGGTTCACGACCTCTATCAGCACTATCCCGACATGTTCATCGATGTGAAGCGGGAGCAGGCGCTGCTCTGTGAGCACGACATCATCGTCTTTCAGCACCCGTTTTACTGGTACTCCTGCCCGGCCATCATGAAAGAGTGGATGGATCTGGTATTGGAGTATGGCTACGCCTACGGCCCCGAAGCCCACGCCCTCAAGGGCAAGCAGTGGCTGAGCGCCATCACCACCGGCGGGGCGCCGGAGTCCTACTGCAGCGAGGGTTACAACAGCCGACCGCTGCTCGATTTTCTGCTGCCATTTCAGCAGGCGGCCACCTTGTGCGGCATGAACTGGCTGCCCCCTTTCGTGCTGCACTCCTTTCACAAGATCAAGGATCCCGCCGCCCTGCGCCGCTGCGGTCAGGATTATCGTCAGCTGCTTTGCGCCCTGCGTGACGATCAGCTGACCCCGGAGCAATTGGCCGGGCAACCTTATCTGCGCGACTTGCTGGAGGTGCTCTGATGAAACACGGGCAGCTTGTTGGCCGAGCTTATGAGCCGGATCTGATGTTCACACGGAGGGCCGACTGATGGGCCACGGTATCCTGTTTGATGCCTTTATCTATCTCTCCGCCGCCGTTATCGCGGTGCCGCTGGCCAAACGCTGGGGGCTGGGCTCGGTGCTCGGCTACCTGCTGGCGGGGATCATCATAGGCCCCTTTCTGCTGGGGCTGGTGGGGGAACAGAAGGATGTGATGCACTTCGCCGAGTTTGGCGTGGTACTGATGCTGTTTCTGGTCGGTCTTGAATTGCGTCCGGCCCTCTTGTGGCAGCTGAAAGGGCCGATCCTCGGCACCGGTGGCCTGCAGGTGCTGCTCACCACGGCGGTGCTGACCGGCGTGGCGTACCTGATCGGTCTGCCGCTGCAACAGGGGCTGGCCATCGGCCTCATTCTGGCGCTCTCCTCCACCGCCATCGTGTTGCAGAGCCTGCAGGAGCGCAAGCTGATGCAGAGCGAGAGCGGTCGCTCCGCCTTTGCGGTGCTGCTGTTTCAGGATATTGCGGTCATTCCGATCCTGGCGCTGCTGCCGCTGCTGGCCATGGCGCCGGTCGCCAGCAATGGCGGCTCCGAGCTGGCGGGGTGGCAACATGGTCTGCTGGTGGTCGCGGCCATCTCTGGTATCGTTCTGGGCGGTCATTACCTTATGCGGCCGGTATTTCGTGCCATCGCCCAGTCCCATATGCGGGAGATCTTCGTCGCCGCCGCTCTGCTGCTAGTGATCGCCATCGCTGTGCTGATGGAGTCGGTGGGGCTCTCGCCCGCTCTTGGCTCTTTTCTCGCCGGTGTGGTGCTGGCCGACAGCGAATATCGCCACGAGCTGGAGGCCGACATAGAGCCGTTCAAGGGCTTGCTGCTCGGCCTGTTCTTTATGTCGGTGGGGGCGGGGATCGACTTCGGGCTGTTTGCCGAGCACCCCTTCCTGATACCCACTCTGGTGGTTGGCCTGATGGTGCTCAAATGGCTGGTGTTGATGGCGCTCGGCTTCATCATCCGCATCTCGCCGAGTCAACGCTGGACCTTCGCACTGGCGTTGGCGCAGGGGGGCGAGTTTGCCTTCGTGCTCTTTTCGTTTGCCGCGCAAAACCGGGTGCTGCCCGGTGAGACCATCTCGCTGCTGACGCTGGTGGTGGCGCTCTCCATGGCGCTGACCCCGCTGCTGCTGATCCTCAACGATCGGGTGATCCAGCCCTGGTTCGATTACCGTAACCAGAGCGACGCACCGCAGCATGAGCAACCTGAGCTGGTGGAGCATCCGGTGATTATCGCAGGCTTCGGCCGCTTCGGTCAGATCGTGGGGCGTCTGCTTCATGGTCACGGCATCGGCACCACCATCCTCGAGCAGGATGCCAGCCAGATAGAGACCCTTCGCAAGTATGGCTATCAGGTCTTCTATGGCGATGCCAGCCGGATCGATCTGCTCCATGCCGCAGGGGCGCACAAGGCGAAGCTGCTGGTGCTCTCCATCAATGATCCGGCCACCTCGCTGGCGGTGATCGAGATGGTGCAGAAGCACTTCCCGCACCTGAAGATCCTGGCGCGAGCGCTGGATCGACCCCATGCCCACGAGATCCTGCGCCACGGGGTCGAGAGCGTGCACCGGGAAACCCTGGGCTCGGCAGTCGATCTGGGGGTGGAAGCCCTGACCCAGCTTGGGTTTAGGGCCAACCAGGCCTGGCGGGCGGGGCAGACCTTCAAGCAGCACGATAACTGGCTGTTGCGTGAGCAGGTCAACTATCTGGACGACGAACACACTTATATCAACAAGAGCCTGCAATACCGGGAGATACTCTCCGATCTGTTGCAAGACGACGAGGAGGGGCAGGAGCGTATCCATGCCCACAACTGGAATAGCGGGCTACCCGACGACGACAAGGAAGCAAAATGATTGCCTATTACCCCATGTTCAAACACCTGCATATGACGCTGGCGCTGGTCAGTCTGCTGCTCTTTATCTATCGCTGGAGTCTGGCGCTGGCCGGCAGCGATCGGTTGCAGCAGAAGTGGCTGAAGATCCTGCCCCATATCAACGACACCTTCCTGCTGCTGTTTGGTGTGTTGCTGGCGGTGGCCTTGCAGTTGAGCCCGGGTCAACAACCCTGGCTGATGGCCAAGCTGATTGCACTGGTGCTCTATATCGGTCTGGGTGTCATGGCGCTCAAGCGGCCGGCCCGCGGTCAGAAGCTGATGGCCGGTGTGGCGGCGCTGGCGGTGTTTGGCTACATGGTCGGTGCGGCCATCACCAAGTCAGCCTGGTCGTGGCTGACGTGATTTGGCTGGGAGGGAGGATTGCCTCCCTCCGGCTATCTCAAAAGAATAGATTCAGAAAAATCCTACGCCCCTCTATGTTAGCCTGCCTCTCCACTTAGTTTTCTTCGATACGCTTAGCTTGTCTGAAAACGTCAAGTTAGCTGTGTTTATCCATATTTTTTCTTATCAATCATATATATACGTAGTTTTGTATGAAAATGGCGACAGTTGTCGCTACAAAACTTACGACATAGACTGTCGCAAGTTGCGACTAGCATACAGTCAACGCTAAACCAGTGAAGGCATGCACCATGAGTAAGAAGCTGTTACGACAACTGACCTTGGCGCGTTGCATCCCGCACCGCCCTTACAAGCTGACCGCCAGCCAACTTCAGGTAAAACTGGAAGAGGAAGGCATCCATGTCAGTCTGCGTACCGTGCAACGGGACCTGGAGGAGATGTCCGGCATGGGACTGTTCGACCTCACCTCGGATGAGCGCAGCAAACCCCATGGCTGGTGCTTCGAGCGCCACGGCCTCAACGACTTTGCCAATATCATGCCGCTCTCGCTGGCGGTGGCCCTGAAAACCTGGAGTGATCAGGCGAGCCAACTGTTGCCGGCGAGTGTACTGACTGAATTGAATCCGCTGGTCGACAAGGCGAGCCAGGTGATCCGCGACAGCCAGAGTGAACTGGCCGAACGCTGGCTGGAGAGTGTCCACCAGTCACCGCGCCCGTTTGCCGGCAACCCGGAGATCCGTCGCAGCACCCTGATCCGCGATGCGCTCTGGCGTGGTCGCAAGTTCAGTGCCGAGATCCAGCGCGTGATCAAAGAGCGCACCGTGTGGCTCTGCTACGACCGTATCAACCCGCTCGGCATTCTCAATCAGCCGGACGGGCCGATCCTGCTCTGCACACTATCCGAGCTGGATCCCAAGGTTTACGGCATCCCGTTTGACCATATCAAGAACGTGGAGCTGACCAACTTCAGCGCCACCCAGCCGAAGGATTTCAATATCCAGAAGCTGATCCGCGATCAGGGCTATCAGGATGTGAGCGGCCCGATCCGCTTCGTCGGCCGGATCGATGCCAACAGCCAGTCGCTGGTGGATAACCAGATCCCCGGCAACAATCCGCGCATGACCCGCTATGACAAGCGCAGCGTGGTGGTGGAGACCGAAGTGCAGGACACCCCGGAGTTTCGCAGCTGGTTGAACAACATCGGCGGTGAACTGGAGGTGCTGGCACCGGAATCGTTGCGCAAGGCCTATCTCAATCCGGCCAACCGCTTGAGCTGATTAAAAAATTGGAATGTTGAAGAGTCGAGCCTGGTCTCGGCTCTTTTTTTGCGGTTTTTTTAAGCATATTTATTCAACTAATTTTTAAGTCTTAACGTCAGGATTGAACCGTTTTCCTGCCCCGTTTTTGGGGGCGAAACCCGTGTAAGAGATCTGCCATAGCGACTGTAAGAGGCTGGCGCTTTGAGCCGTACGCGAAGCCATGCCAGAATGATCGAACTTTCCCGTGAAACTAAATAAATAACTGATATTAAAGGGTTAGTTTTTAAGTTTGTTTTTTGGGATGAGAGCTGCATCGGATCTTTATCATCGGATGGCCCTTGTTCGGGGGGCGCATTTCCTTAGTATTGGTCTCACAAGGACGGAGCTGGTCCGGCAGGATGCAGGGCAGCGCATAAAGATGGAATAGTCCGCAGGATGTGGACAAGGAACACCTCAGGATGAGCTCGATAATCAGGATGATTATCGTTACGGATGAATAAAGGAACACCGCGGGATGCGGCAGGACACTCTCGGGATGGGAGTAGAACGAACGGAACCTCGTTCTTCAGGATGAACAGGACCTCGCCGGATGCGAGAGGAATACTTCAGGATGAAGTGAGATAACCCGGATGGTTATCTGTCAGGAAGACGCAAGGAACCCCACAGGACGTGGTAATGGACACCTCCAGGATGGAGACAGGGAAGCAGTTCAGGATGAATTGCCAGGCCAGGAACGCCGCAGGACACGCCAACGGATTGGAAAGGGGATATTCCAAAGGATTAGGATAACGTCAGGGATTGCAGGGAGCATTGCAGTTCTACGGACAGGACGACACGACTCTAGGGGACGGCTACCGCCGTCCCCTTTTCTTTATGGTTTGTCCGAGAGATTGCCGCGCTGGGCGGCGTTGACGATCTCTTGCAGGCGCTGACGAATGTCGACCATGCCAAACACGCCAAATATCAGCACAGTGACAAACTCGGCCTTGGTGACAGCGAAGTAGCGTTTGCAAGCTGCCTTGATCATGCTGGCCTGCAGCCAGTGCAGCAGGGCGACGATCACGCCGCAGACCGGCAGAAAGCCGTTGAGTTTGCCGGGCAGCGGGGCAATCAGGCTCATCAGCACACCAAACCAGAAGAACAATATCAGCCCCATCGCCAACAGATTAAAGACTCGCTTCATTGTTTACCTCCCTTAGATAGAGTTGATAGCAGACCTGACCGGCTTGTTTGTCCTTGAGTAGTTGCCAGCTGGCGGGCAGCGCCAGATCGGCCATCTCCTTCTCCCGCTCCAGATAGATGAGGGCGTCCGCTGCCAGCCAGCCGCGCTGCTCCAGCAGTTCGCACACTTGCGGCAGCAGCTCGCGGCGAAACGGCGGATCGAGGAACACCAGATCAAACGGCGTGGCCGGGCCTTGCAGCCAGCTCACTGCATCTGACTGGATCACCTGACCCTGACTGCTGCCGAGAGCGGTCAGGTTCTTCTTGATCTGGTCGGCGGCCCCTTTGTCCATTTCGATCAGGGTCACCTGCTCGGCATAGCGCGACAGCGCCTCCAGTCCGAGTCCGCCGCTGCCGGCAAACAGATCCAGGCAGCGGGTGCCGCGAATATGGGGGGCCAGCCAGTTGAAGATGGTTTCCTTGACGCGATCCGTGGTGGGTCTGAGCCCCTCCACATCCTTGACCGGCAATTTGCGGCCTCGCCACTGGCCGCTGATGATTCTTACAAAGCCCGATTTTCCTTGCGGGGCAGGACTCTTGCTCGGGTTGCTACGGCTGGATTTCACTCTGGGCATCGCGTTTCATCGTCAGAAAATAAAGTGGTAGTATAAGGCGGTTCATTTTTATGCCGACCCGCCAAGGGACGGCTATCTTAGCAGTCAGCCTTTGATGTGAGTATTTTTAGATGGCAAAAGGTTTGTTTTCCTGGCTGGGTTTCGGCCGCAAGAAAGAAGAGGCTGAGGCTGTCCAACCACAGACACCCCAAGCCACCCCCGTTACCGTTGAGCCCGAGGTCACTGCTACCCCCGCTCCCGTTTCCGATACCACTGTTTCCGATAGTACGCCGGCCGTTGCCCCCGAAGTGCCTGCCAGCGCACAGAATTCCGTTTTGCAAGATGATTGCTGCCTGCCGACCGAGCTGGACGACCACGGCCCACTGGTGGTGGAGGAGTGCGCTTCCGATTTGGAGCCGGTGATCGTCAACGAAGCGCTGATCGCCGAAGAGGAGCGTGCCGCTGAAGCCGCTCGCTCTGCCGCCGAAGCTCGCGCCGCAGAAGAATCTCGCATTGCCGCCGAGGCTCGCGTCGCGGAAGAATCTCGCATTGCCGCCGAGGCTCGCGCTGCAGAGGAGGCTCGTATTGCCGCCGAAGCCCGTGCTGCGGAAGAGGCTCGTATTGCCGCTGAAGCCCGTGCGGCTGAAGAGGCTCGTATTGCTGCTGAAGCTCGCGCTGCGGAAGAGGCTCGTATTGCTGCCGAAGCCCGTGCTGCGGAAGAAGCTCGCATTGCTGCTGAAGCTCGCGCCGCGGAAGAAGCTCGCATTGCCGCTGAAGCTCAGGCTGCGGAAGAAGCCCGTATCGCCAAAGAGGCCCAGCGAGCGGAAGATATGCGCCTGGTCGCCGCGATGGAGGCTGAGGCTGCCGCACTGGCTGCCCTGCCGTTGGCCGCCAAGGTGGACGACGACACCCAGGACAAACCGCAGCGGGAGGGCTTCTTTGCTCGCCTCAAACGCAGTCTGGTTCGCACCAAGGAGAATATCGGTTCCGGTTTCTTCGGCCTGTTCCGTGGCAAGAAGATCGACGATGAGCTGTTTGAAGAGCTGGAAACCCAGCTGCTGACCGCCGATCTCGGTGTGGATACCACCACTCGTATCATCGAGGGGCTGGTGCAGCACGCGGATCGCAAGCAGCTCAAGGATGCCGAGGCGCTCTACGGTTTGCTCAAACAGGATATGGGCGAGATGCTG
The DNA here is from genome assembly GCF_049175755.1 of Aeromonas sp. 600282. NCBI lineage: Bacteria > Pseudomonadati > Pseudomonadota > Gammaproteobacteria > Aeromonadales > Aeromonadaceae > Aeromonas > Aeromonas sp. 600282. The sequence continues at coordinate 106,937 of NZ_JAAKVR010000004.1, forward strand.
GCCAAGGTCGAGCAGCCGCTGATGATCGACACCAGCAAGAAGCCTTACGTGATCCTGATGGTCGGCGTGAATGGCGTCGGCAAGACTACCACCATCGGCAAGCTGGCCAAGCAGTTCCAGGCTGAAGGCAAGAGCGTGATGCTGGCAGCGGGTGACACCTTCCGTGCCGCTGCGGTCGAGCAGCTGCAGGTATGGGGCCAGCGCAACAACATTCCAGTGATTGCCCAGCATACCGGTGCCGACTCCGCCTCCGTTATTTATGACGCCATCGAGGCCGCCCGCTCCCGCGGGGCTGACGTGCTGATCGCCGACACAGCCGGTCGCCTGCAGAACAAGAGCAACCTGATGGAAGAGCTCAAGAAGGTAGTACGGGTGATGAAGAAGCTGGATGAAGAGGCCCCCCACGAGATCATGCTGACGCTGGATGCCGGCACCGGCCAGAACGCCCTGAGCCAGGCCAAGCTGTTCAGCGAGGCGGTTGGCCTGACCGGCATCACCCTCACCAAGCTGGATGGCACCGCCAAGGGCGGCGTCATCTTCGCGGTGGCCGACAAGTTCCAGATCCCGATCCGCTATATCGGGGTGGGCGAGGGGATCGACGATCTGCGTCCCTTCGTTGCCAACGATTTCATCGAGGCGCTCTTCAGCCGCGATGAGTCAGCTCAGCCGTGATGATTAAGTGTTCCATACCCCGACTTCGGTCGGGGTTTGTCAATGTCAGGGAACCGTTATGATTCGTTTTGACAAGGTCAGCAAGGTATACAGCGGCGGCCATCAGGCGCTGCAAAAGGTCAGCTTTCACCTGCGCAAGGGAGAGATGGCCTTTCTGACCGGGCACTCGGGGGCGGGCAAGAGTACCCTCCTCAAACTGATCAGCGTGATGGAGCGTCCGACCGATGGTCGCGTCTTCTTTCATGGTGATGATGTCAGCCATATCCAGCGCAGCCAGATCCCCTATGTTCGCCGCCAGATCGGGATGATCTTTCAGGATCACCGCCTGCTGATGGACCGCACCGTGTTCGACAACGTAGCGCTGCCGCTGGTGATCGATGGTTACAGCCATGCGGACATCAACAAGCGGGTGGCGGCGGCATTGGACAAGGTAGGGTTGCTCGGCAAGGAGCGTTACCAGCCGCGGATGCTCTCCGGGGGTGAACAGCAGCGGGTCGGCATCGCCCGTGCCATCGTCAACAAGCCGCCGCTGCTGCTGGCGGATGAACCGACCGGCAACCTGGATCCCCAGCTCTCCATGGATATCATGCGGCTATTTCAGGAGTTCAACAATTTTGGGGTCTCTGTACTGATTGCTACTCACGATCTGGGGCTGATCGCCCGCATGCGCTATCGCACCCTGACCCTCAAGGCGGGTCGCATGTATTCGGCCGGGGAGGAGCTCTGATGGCTATCGTTCGTCACAAGCAGCCGCCGCTGCGTCGTCTGATGATGTACGGGGTTGACCATGTGCGGCAGGCGTTTGCCAGTCTCGGGGAGCTGTGGCGAAATCCGCTCGCCTCCCTGATGACGCTGGCGGTGCTCGGTGTCAGTCTGGCGTTGCCCTCCTGCTTCCACGTATTGTTGAAAAACGCCGAGGTGGTGGAGGGGAGCTGGCAGAACAGCTCCCAGATCTCCCTCTATCTGCGCAAGGATCTGCCGGAGCAGAGCATTCTCGATCTGCAGCACAGGATCCTGCTCTATCCCGAGGTGGATTCGGTCACCTACCTGAGCCGTGACGATGCGTTGCGGGAGTTTCGCGAGATCTCCGGTTTCGGCGATGCCCTCGATTATCTGGACAGCAACCCGCTACCGCCGGTGCTGAGCGTCATTCCGGATCCGCGCTGGCAGAATCCGGAAGGGGCCGCCGAGTTGCTCGGCAAGCTAAACAATGAGGATGGGGTCGAGCAGGGCAAGCTGGATCTGCAGTGGCTGACCCGCCTGCAGGGGATCATGAACCTGCTGCGTCACACCATTACCGGTATCGCCGTGCTGCTGCTCTCCGCCGTGCTGCTGATCGTCGGCAACACCCTGCGTCTCAACATCCTCAACCAGCGTTCAGAGATCGAGGTGCTCAAGCTGGTGGGGGCAACCGATGCCTTCATCCATCGCCCTTTCCTCTATACCGGCATCTGGTTCGGGGTGATCGGCGGCATGCTGGCATGGTGGCTGACCGAGGTGATGGTGATCTGGAGCGAAGGGGTGGTGAAGGAGCTTGCGGGCTTGTATAACAGTAACTTCCGGCTGGTTGGCATGGGTCTGGTAGATGGGGTGAACCTGATCCTGCTGGGGGCCTTGCTGGGGCTGATTGCTTCCTGGTTTTCGGTTCATCGTCACATTCGAGATATAGAGCCATCCTGATTAATTTATTATCAAAGTAAATCGCTGGATTTTGAGAGGTGGATCAAGTAAAAGAGGCTCCGTTTCTGGCTTGGCCCCCATAGTCAGAGTATTCTGAATAACAATGATCTTCCGGATCTTCGCTAGATCCAGTGAACCTTCTGATTTATAAGCAGTCTATTAAAGCTGAAGCATTTATACGGGTGTGGCCCCTCTGCCTTGCTCGTCAGACTTGGCAAGCATGTGAAGGTTGCGAGCTCCGCAACAATGGACTTAGCATGCTACTTTTCGGGGGTCCTTCATTGTGACCCCCTTTTTTTGACTGTTCATTCATGATTCATCCTGCAGGCTTAAGATAAGCCGGTCTAAAACTGGGCATGTTCTTTGATACACGCCGCAGAATGGCATCCGGTCAGTAGACAGACCCTCTCAGGGTGTTAGACTGATTTGATTGAAAAGTAAGAGGTAACAGATGGGAACTTCATTGCAGCGCACTATGGCTCTGATTCCGCAAGGTAGTCTGGAAGGCTATATCCAGGCAGTAAACTCTATTCCTGTGCTGAGCGCAGAGGAAGAGCGTGAACTGGCTGAGCGTTTGCAGCAGGATGGCGATCTCGAGGCTGCTCGTCAGCTGGTTATGTCGCACCTGCGCTTTGTCGTTCATGTCGCCAAGAGTTATGCCGGTTACGGCCTGCCTCAGGCCGATCTGGTTCAGGAAGGCAACATCGGCCTGATGAAGGCGGTCAAGCGCTTCGACCCGACGGTCGGCGTGCGTCTGGTCTCCTTTGCAGTGCACTGGATCAAAGCCGAAATCCACGAATATGTCCTGCGCAACTGGCGCATGGTCAAGGTGGCGACCACCAAGGCCCAGCGCAAGCTCTTCTTCAACCTGCGCAAATCCAAAAAACGTCTGGGCTGGCTGAACCACGAAGAGGTTCAGGCCGTGGCGGCCGATCTCGGCGTCTCTGCCGCTGACGTGACCGAGATGGAAGCGCGGATGGCCAACTACGATCAGGCGTTCGATCTGGTTGGTGATGATGAAGAAGAGGGCGGTTTCGCTCCGGTTCACTATCTGGAGGATAAATCCTCCGATCTGGCCGCGACCATCGAGAATGACAACTGGGACGATCATGCCACCCGTCGTCTGAGCTCTGCCCTCGCCACCCTGGATGAGCGCAGTCAGCACATCATCCGCGCCCGCTGGCTCGATGATGACAGCAAGACCACTCTGCAGGAGCTGGCCGATACCTACGGCGTCTCTGCCGAGCGTGTGCGTCAGCTTGAGAAAAACGCACTCAAGAAGCTGAAAGATGCCATGGAAGCCTGATGCTTCCTCTCATAAAAACAGGGCCTGATGGCCCTGTTTTTGTTTCGCAAGGATCTGGTCGGCCTTGCTTTGGTTACCCTTGAGTGTGTTATGTTGCCGCCACTGCCACATTAGGGAGAGCAGAAGTGAAACTGTTGAACGACCTGTTTACCAACAACCGTGAGTGGGCCGAACGGATCAAAGCCGAAGATCCCGCTTTCTTTGCCACCCTTTCTGCCCAGCAGGCCCCCGAATACCTCTGGATCGGTTGTTCCGACAGCCGGGTCCCCGCCAACCAGCTGATGGGGTTGCTGCCGGGGGATGTCTTCGTCCACCGCAACGTCGCCAATCTGGTTGTACATACCGATTTCAACTGCCTCTCCGTGCTGCAATACGCGGTAGAAGTGCTCAAGGTGAAGCACATCATCGTCTGCGGTCACTATGGCTGCGGCGGCGTCAAGGCCGCGATGCAGAATCAGGAGCTGGGTCTCATCGACAACTGGCTGCGCAACATCAAGGATGTCTACTTCAAATATGGTGAAGAGCTCGAGGCCATCGAGGATGAGCACGAGCGCTTCGACTACCTGTGCGAGCTGAACGTGGCCGAACAGGTCGCCAACGTCTGCCACACCACCATCATCCAGAACGCCTGGCGCAAGGGGCAGGAACTGGCGGTGCATGGCTGGATCTACGGGATCAAGGATGGTCTGCTGCACGATCTCGATCTCTGCATCAGCGGCCCGGATCAGATCCCCGACGTCTACCGCGCCTGGCCGGATATGCGTCCGCCCCACCGTCGGCGCTAGGGAGCTTCATGGTGGCGCCAGCCCTCTATCTGCAGATCAAGCAGCACATTCTGGACGGGATCCGCGAACGCCACTATCAGGCGGGGGACAGGATCCCGACCGAAGCGGCCCTGTGCGAGCAGTTCACCGTGAGCCGGATGACGGTCAACCGGGCGTTGCGGGAACTGGTGGCTGAGGGGTGGCTGGTGCGTACCGCCGGTTCCGGCAGCTTCGTGGCGGACAGGCGAACCGAATCGCCGTTGCTGGCCATTCGCAACATCGCTGACGAGATCGCCGAGCGTGGCGGCGAGTACAGTGCCCGGGTGATCCGGCTGCAGCGGCTGGCCGCCGACGAGAAGGTGGCGGTACAACTGGGGCTGCGGGTAGGTGCCCCTATCTTTCACAGCCTGATCGTCCATCAGGCTGATGGTGAGCCGTTGCAGCTGGAGGAGCGCTTCGTCGATGCCGGGCGCTTGCCGGGCTATGGCGAGCAGGATTTTACCCAACAGACCCCCAACCGCTATCTGATGGATGTCTGCCCCCTCTCCGAGATGGAGCACGTGGTGGAAGCCGTGTTGCCGAGCGCCGGTGAGGCGGGATTGTTGCAGATCCGCGTAGATTCCCCTTGCCTGTTGTTGCACAGACGCACCTGGTCGGAGGGGCATCTGGTCTCCTATGCCCGTTTGCTCTCCCCCGGTTCCCGTTACAAGCTCAGCTCCAAGACTCAGCTGGAGTAAATGTCTATACAACTCGATTTTGCAAAGCCCACCTCCTGGTGGGCTTTTTTGTGCTTAAACTCTAAGTTTGATGCTGTTATCAGGATGTGAACTTCGCTCTTCCTTTCGTCATAGAGATCGACTATAAGAATATGTATATACATTTGAGGTCGCTATGAACAAGGAACTGTTGAACTGCGAGCGGGTCTGGCTCAACGTGACGCCCGCTACCCTGAATGATGAGCTGGCCGACTACGGTCTGCTGCCGCTCCATGCCATTGGCGTAAAGGATGGCAAGATCCATGCGCTGGTGCCGATGGCCGAGTTGAAGGGGCCGTATCCCGCTCACTGGCAGGATATGCAGGGCAAGCTGGTCACCCCCGGCCTTATCGATTGTCACACCCATCTGGTCTTTGCTGGCAGCCGTGCCGAGGAGTTCGAACTGCGCCAGCAGGGAGTGCCCTATGCCGAGATCGCCCGTCGGGGCGGCGGCATCATCAGCACGGTGCGCGCCACCCGCGAGGCCTGCGAGGATCAGCTCTTTGAGCTGGCGCTGCCGAGGGTGAAATCCCTGATCCGGGAAGGGGTCACCACGGTGGAGATCAAGTCCGGCTATGGCCTGACGCTGGATGACGAACTCAAGATGCTGCGGGTGGCCCGCCGACTGGGAGAGGCGTTGCCGATCCGGGTCAAGACCACTCTGCTGGCGGCCCATGCGGTGCCGCCTGAATATCGCGACGATCCCGACAGCTGGGTCGAGACCATCTGTCAGGAGATTATCCCGGCCGCCGCCGAGGCGGGTCTGGCCGATGCGGTGGATGTCTTCTGCGAGCACATCGGCTTCTCGTTGGCCCAAACCGAGCAGGTCTATCTGGCGGCGGATCAATATGGCCTGCCGGTGAAGGGGCATATGGATCAGCTCTCCAATCTCGGTGGCAGCACCCTCGCAGCCAACTTTGGCGCCCTCTCGGTGGATCATCTGGAGTATCTGGATCCGGAAGGGATCCTGGCGCTGGCCCACCGTGGCGTGGTCGCCACCCTGCTGCCCACCGCCTTCTACTTCCTCAAAGAGACCAAGCTGCCGCCGGTTGCCGCCTTGCGCAAGGCGGGGGTGGCGATGGCGGTCTCCTCCGACATCAACCCGGGTACCGCACCCATCGTCTCGTTGCGGATGGCGATGAACATGGCCTGCACCCTGTTTGGCCTGACCCCGCTGGAGGCCATGGTCGGGGTGACCCGTCACGCCGCCAAAGCGCTTGGCGAGCAGGATCGCCTTGGTCAGCTCAGGGTCGGCATGGCAGCCGATTTCCTGATCTGGCACTGCGTCCATCCGGCCGAGCTGAGTTACATGGTCGGCGTCGATCAGCTGGCAGGCCGCATCTTCAACGGCGAGGAGACCCTACATGGATAAGTTCAACCCGATCGATATGTCGCTCTGGCAAGGGCGGCAGGATCCGGAAGATGGCGAATTGGCCCTGCGTTGGCACGACAAGGTGCAGCCCTGGACCGCCGGAGCACAAGACGCTGCCGGTGTGGTACTGCTCGGTTTTGCCTGCGATGAAGGGGTTCGCCGCAACAAGGGGCGTGTCGGCGCCGCCGGTGCGCCGCAAGCGGTGCGCAAGCTGCTGGCCAACACCGCCTGGCATCTGAGTCGCCCCGTCTATGATGGTGGGGATGTGAGCTGTACCGATGGCAATCTCGACGCCGCCCACGGCCATCTGGCCGAGCGGGTCGCCGCTGCGCTCGATTTGGGCCACTTCCCGCTGGTGCTGGGGGGCGGCCACGAGGTGGCTTTCGGCAGCTGGAGCGGCCTTAACCGTCATCTGGGTGGCAGTGGCAAGGTCGGCATTATCAACCTCGATGCTCACTTTGACCTGCGCATGAAGCAAGAGCAGGCCAGCTCCGGCACCCCCTTCTTCCAGATCGCCGAGCAGTGCGCCGCTCAGGGCACACCGTTTCGCTACGCCTGCCTCGGGGTGGCCGAGACCGCCAATACCCAGGCGCTGTTTGCACGGGCCGACGAGTTGGGGGTCTGGTATGTGAAAGATGAAGCCATGAGCGAGCGTGCTCTGCCCACCTTGCTAAGCGGGCTGGATACCTTTATCGCCGATTGTGATCACCTCTATCTGACCATCGATCTCGACGTGCTGCCCGGCAACCTGATGCCGGGAGTGAGTGCTCCCGCCGCCCGTGGTGTGGAGCTGGCGGTGATCGAACCACTGATCGCCCATATCCGGGCCAGCGGCAAGCTCAGGCTTGCCGATCTGGCCGAGTACAACCCGACGCTGGATCAGGACAATCGCAGTGCCCGCGTGGCCGCGCGACTGGTTCATCTGTTGACCCGTTAACCCTTTGGCCACCCATCGCCGAAGGCACCCTATTGATACAACAAGGAGTGTGTATGTCTGTGCAACAGCAGGATCCCCGTCATGATCCGAACCGCGTGATCCGTGCCCCGCGCGGCACCGAACTGACCGCCAAGAGCTGGCTCACCGAAGCTCCGCTGCGGATGCTGATGAACAACCTGGATCCCGAGGTGGCCGAGCATCCCCAGTCACTGGTGGTCTATGGCGGCATCGGTCGCGCCGCCCGCAACTGGGCCTGCTTTGACAAGATCGTCGAGGTGCTGACCCGGCTCGAGGAGGATCAGACCCTGCTGGTGCAATCCGGCAAGCCGGTCGGGGTGTTCCAGACCCACAAGGATGCGCCGCGGGTGCTGATCGCCAACTCCAACCTGGTGCCGCACTGGGCCAACTGGGAGCACTTCAACGAGCTCGATAAGAAGGGCTTGATGATGTACGGCCAGATGACTGCGGGTTCGTGGATCTACATCGGCACCCAGGGGATCGTGCAGGGCACCTACGAGACCTTCTTTGCGGTGGCCAACCAGCACTTCAACGGCGAACCCAAAGGGCGCTGGATCCTGACCGGTGGTCTCGGCGGCATGGGCGGCGCCCAGCCGCTGGCCGCCACCATGGCCGGCTTCTCGATGATCGCAGTGGAGTGCGACGAAACCCGCATCGATTTTCGTCTGCGCACCCGTTATGTGGACAAGAAGGCCCACAGTCTGGATGAGGCGCTGGCCATGGTCGAGGAGGCCAAACAGAGCGGCAGCGCCATCTCCATCGGCCTGCTCGGCAACGCCGCTGACGTGTTCGCCGAACTGGTGGCTCGTGGCATCACCCCGGATGTGGTGACCGACCAGACCTCCGCCCACGACCCGGTTCACGGCTACCTGCCGCAGGGTTGGAGCGTGGCAAAGTGGCGCGAGCTGCAACAGAGTGCCCCGCAGGAGGTGAATCTGGCTGCTCGTCGCTCCATGGCCCGTCAGGTGGAGGCGATGTTGACCCTGCAAGAGCGCGGCGCGGCGACTCTGGATTACGGCAACAACATCCGCCAGATGGCGCTTGAGGAGGGGGTGAAAAATGCCTTCGACTTCCCCGGCTTCGTCCCCGCCTACATTCGCCCGCTGTTCTGCGAGGGGATTGGGCCGTTCCGCTGGGTGGCCCTCTCCGGCGATCCGGAAGATATCTACAAGACAGATCAGAAGGTGAAAGAGCTGATCCCGGATGATCCTCACCTGCACAACTGGCTCGACATGGCCCGCGAGCGCATCGCGTTTCAGGGACTGCCGGCGCGGATCTGCTGGGTCGGGGTCAAGGATCGGGTGCGGCTCGGTCTGGCCTTCAACGAGATGGTGAAAAACGGCGAGCTGAAAGCCCCCATCGTCATCGGTCGCGACCATCTGGATTCCGGCTCGGTGGCGAGCCCGAACCGCGAGACCGAAGCCATGATGGATGGCTCCGATGCCGTCTCCGACTGGCCGCTGCTCAACGCTCTGCTCAACACCGCTGGCGGCGCGACTTGGGTCTCTCTGCACCACGGCGGCGGGGTCGGCATGGGCTTCTCCCAGCACTCCGGCGTGGTGATCGTCTGCGACGGCTCCGATGACGCGGCCCGCCGCGTCGGTCGGGTATTGCGCAACGATCCGGCCACCGGGGTGATGCGCCACGCGGATGCCGGCTACGAGATTGCCATCAACTGTGCCCATGAGGCGAAACTAGATCTGCCGATGATTGACGGCGCCAACGGTGTCAAAGGAAAGGTGTAACACCATGTTTGAATTGACTATTACTCCTGGCGAGCTGGATCTTGCCACCCTGCGCCGCGTCAGCCGCGAGCCGGTACATGTTTCACTGGATCCGGCCGCCCTGCCGGAGATCCACGCCTCAGCTGCTGTGGTTACCAAGGTGATCGAACAGAACCGGGTGGTGTATGGCATCAACACCGGCTTTGGTCTGTTGGCCAACACCCGCATTCCGGTGGAGCAGCTGGACGAGCTTCAGCGCTCCATCGTGCTCTCCCATGCCGCTGGCATCGGCGAATACATGGATGACGCCACTGTACGGTTGATGATGGTGCTCAAACTCAACTCGCTGGCGCGGGGCTTCTCCGGCATCCGGCTGACGGTGCTTGAGGCCCTGATGACCCTCATCAACGCCGAAGTCTATCCGGTGGTGCCGAAGAAGGGCTCCGTCGGCGCCTCCGGCGATCTGGCGCCGCTGGCCCATATGAGCTGCTTGCTGATCGGTGAAGGCAAGGCCCGCCACAAGGGCGAGCTGATCGACGCCGCCACTGCGCTGAAAATTGCCGGGCTGGAGCCCATCGCGCTGGCACCCAAAGAAGGATTGGCGCTGCTCAACGGCACCCAGGCGAGCACCGCCTTCGCGCTGGAAGGGCTGTTCCACGCCGAGGATCTCTACGCCGGTGCCATCACCATAGGTGCCATGAGCGTGGAGGCCGCGTTGGGCAGCCGCCGTCCATTCGATGCTCGCATCCACGTGGTGCGTGGTCAGCGTGGCCAGATCGACGCGGCCACCTGCTATCGCCACCTGCTGGTGGATGGCAGCGAGATCGGCATGTCCCATCACAACTGCGAGAAGGTGCAGGATCCCTACTCATTGCGCTGCCAGCCGCAGGTGATGGGTGCCTGCCTGACCCAGATCCGTCAGGCCGCCGAGGTGCTGGTGTGCGAGGCCAACGCGGTCTCCGACAACCCGCTGGTGTTTGCCGAGGATGAAGACATCCTCTCCGGCGGCAACTTCCACGCCGAGCCGGTGGCCTTCGCCGCCGATAATCTGGCGCTGGCCATCGCCGAAATCGGCTCCCTTTCAGAGCGGCGCATGGCACTGCTGATTGACTCTCGGATGTCCGGTCTGCCGGCGTTTCTGGTCAACAACGGCGGGGTCAACTCCGGCTTTATGATCGCTCAGGTCACCTCGGCGGCGCTGGCCTCCGAGAACAAGACTTTGGCCCATCCCGCCTCGGTGGATAGCCTGCCTACGTCGGCCAATCAGGAGGATCACGTCTCCATGGCGACCTTCGCCGGCCGCCGGCTTGCCGATATGGCCGAGAACACCCGTGGCATTCTGGCTGTCGAACTTCTGGCGGCAGCGCAAGGACTGGATTTTCGTGCTCCCCTGCGCAGTACCGAGCTGATCGAGCTGGCCAAGGGACGACTGCGGGCAGAGGTGAGCTTCTACGACAAGGACAGGTACTTCGCGCCGGATATCGAGGCGGCCGCCGCCCTGCTGGGCCGTGCCAGCTACAACGACCTGATCCCGGCCGGGGTGCTGCCCAGCCTGTAAGCCTTGATCCCCCTTCTCCCCTGGCGGGAGAAGGGTAGGGGATGAGGGGGACGCCGCTTCACAGGCGCCGGTGAGAGCCGGGAGCAGATGACAAAAGACCGCCCAATCGGGCGGTCTTTGCGTTTCTGACGTTGGTTGAACGCGGTTATTCGTGTTCGAACATCAGGAACAGATAAACCACGAACAACACCAGATGGGTCGCACCATGGAGCACATTGGTGCGGCCGCTGCTGAAGGTTACTTTACAGACCATCAAAGTCGTGACCAGCAGCACCATATCGGCGGGGGAGAGGCCGAGGCGTACCTCCTGATCCAGCATGGAGCCGATAAAGAGCACGGCAGGCACGGTGAGGGCGATGGTGGCCAGCACCGAGCCGAAGTAGAGGTTCATTGCCCGCTGCAGCTGGTTGTTGAAGGCGGCTTTGATGGCGCCGACTGCTTCGGGGGCGAGCACGATGCAGGCGACGATAAAGCCGCCCAGTGCGGCGGGTGCTTCCATCACATGCACCCCGTAGTTGATGGGGATGGCCAGGGTCTTGGCCAGCAGGATTACCACCAGCAGGTAGGCGAGCAGCAGGATGGTGTGATAGACGTTGCTCTGCAGCGGGCCGTGGTGCTCCTCATAATCCTCGTGATCGCTGTCGACGAAGAAGTGGCTGTGGCTGCGGGTCTGGATCAGCAGAAAGACCCCGTAGAGCAGGATCGAGATGATGATCAGCATCCACGACATGGCGCGCGACATACTGCCGATTGCACCACCCTCGGTGAAGTTGGGCAGCACCAGACAGAGCAGGGCGAGCGGGATGATGGCCACCAGATAGGATTTCACCCCGTCCAGATTGAAGCTCTGGGTGTGGTAGCGCCAGCCGCCAAACAGCAGGGTGAAGCCCACCAGACCGGTACTCACCAGCATCACTACCGCAAACATGGTATCGCGGGCCATGGTGGGGTTGGGCTCACCGGTCAGCATCACCGAGGAGATCATCACCACCTCCAGCGAGATGACCGAGAGGGTGAGGATCAGGGTGCCGAAGGGCTCGCCCAGCTTGATGGCGAGGGCATCGGAGTGGCGCACCACCGAGAAGATGGCCCAGGTGACGATGGCCAGTAGTGCCGCCGAAACCGGAAGATAGATCCCGAGCGGAGTTGTCTCTGTCAGCAGGTCGCTCCCGATCGTCTTGAAAAAGAGCAGGGTCAGCAGGCCGACGGGCAGGGCAATCTCTTGCCGGATAAATGTCTTCATAGGCAATGGTTCTCATCTCGGGACGGCGCTGGCCGACAGGGATTGATGGGAGGCGTACGTGAAGGTGCTCACGGTAGCCGAATGCTTATGATAAGGGTTCCATCCTCTCAGGGGCAGATCATTTTGTTGCTGAATGTAAATGGTGGTTCAAGGGCGATGAGCCAGGTCGTGGCAGAGGCTTTGGGAGTGTCAGCCTCTGTGCAAAAGGGTGCGTGTGCTCCCGGTGGGGGGAGCCCTGCCAGCGCTGGCCTGTGCAATATCGGTGTCAGCTCTCTTGCGAATATTGTGGAGGCCATGTCTGCTGCCAGATGGCAAGATCTGCCAGCGCCATGGGCCTGCCAAAGACGTAACCCTGGATCAGATAGACGCCGTGTTGCCGCAAGTAATCAACCTGTTCCCGCGTCTCAACCCCTTCCGCAATCATCTCCATGCCTGATTCCAGGCCAAACGTGATGATGGCATCCAGCACGCTGCGTTTGAGGTCGTTGGTGCCTATGGTATCGACGAACATCTTGTCGATCTTGATCTGGCGGATCCCGAGGCTCTGCAGGTAGGCAAAACCACCGTAGCCGGTACCGAAATCATCCAGTTTGAAGTGATATCCCATCTGCTGCAACAGGGTGATCTCCTCGGTAGCGGCTTTGATGTCGAGGATCGGCTTGCGTTCTGTCAGCTCGAAGGTAAGGCGCTCGGGCGAAGGGTTATGGTGTTCACTCAACATGTTGCGCAGCAAGGGTTGTTCGATATGGGTGGCCATCAGATTGACACTGATCCACTGCTCTGGTGGCAACAGCGGCAGATCCGTGATCACCTGCTCCAGCAACTGCCTGGTGATAGGCAGGATAAGTCCCTGATCTTCAGCATATTCGATGAAAGCGCTCGGGGGGATCAGCTCGTGTCCACGTTGCCAGCGTAGCAGCGCCTCAAAACCGGCAACCTGCCAGGTTCGAAGATCCACCACGGGTTGATAGAAGGGGATGAACTCCTGGCGCACCAATCCGGCCTGCAATAGCCCCTTGAGCGAGCGGCGATAGTTTCGCAGCGACCAGTAAGCGGTCACCAGCAGCAGGCCCAGGATAGTGCCGCTCCAGAGTGCGATTCGTCTGACTTGCTCGCGAGCATACAGGTCCAGTGCAGAACCGGCCCAGATGGTTTGTCGGGTCAGTTTGTCCTGATCAAAGAAGCTCAGGCTGCGGCTGCCCTCTTCCAGCTTGATGGTCCGGTCACCGCGCGGGAAGCGGGGGGTCATCGCTGCGGGATCCCGCTGGCTGAACTCCAGATAGAAACAGTCACTGCAGGGGAGCTGTAGCAGATCGTGGCTCCAGCTGTTATCGAGCACCCAGTAGGCAATGTTGCCGCCGTTTTTGTAGTAGGCAACCATCTCCTGTTCCGTATTGAAACTGGCCGTTGTAGCAGTCAGCCCCAGTTTGTCGGGGAGGGCGCCATCCTGGTTGGCGTTTTTGATGAGCGAAATACCCACACCCAGGCTTGAGCAGCTTTTCCCTGATGCCAGTTCCAGCCCCTGCAGACGAATATGGGTGTTGTAAAAGCGGGGATCCCGCAGCAGTGCCATGTCGTTGGCACCACAATCGAAATCAAACAGCGTCAGCTGCTCGCTCATGGCCTTGTCCAGCGTGTGATGGCGTATCGCCATGGCTCGCTTTATCTCGGCCACCTTCTGCTCAAGCAGGTGGTTGGCCATCGGTTTTGTTAGCCACAGACCGACGGACTGGCTTGCCAGGATGGGCAAGAGCAGTAGCAGTACAGTGATCCAGAGGGGGGGGATGCGTAACAAGGGCGCCTGCCAGTTTCACGAGACACAAATGGGTCAAGCCATCATAGTGCATTAGTACAATCAATTTGAGATCTACTTGTCACACTTATTGGATGATTTTTTAAATGTATGATTTTAAATGTTTTTATTATTAACCTTGAAAAGATTCAATCGCTGACCTGTCATAAATGACAATTGCTCAACTTATCCGAACTGCTTTAGAGTACCCCTGCGGTTTGACTCACCGTGTGTTCAATACTCCTGTATCTGTTTTTTGTCAGTAGCACAGAGTGTTAGTTTTGATATGAGTGTTCCTTTTGGTCCCTTTTGAGGGACCATTTTTCTGTCTGCTATCTTCCCCTGCTCCACCTGTGTACCTTCCTTGGTATTCTCCCGCTGCTTTGGGTATGCTGCCCCGCTTAAATTACAGAAGCGGGATCCCCGTCCATAGTGATGGCCACAGCGCCACTGCTACCATGAACTCCAATGGATGATGCCGGGCACACGGAAAGGCACATGAAACTCACAACACATCTTGTCTCGTTTATTACCTTGTGCGTGATCGCTGCCATGGCGACCGTGCTGATTGGCGGGGTGTTCAGCTTTCGCGAGCTGGGCATGGAGTTGCAGCAAAAGAAGGTCGATGCGCTGGTCGAGGTGATCGACAAGCAACTCGACGTTGCTCACGGTATGGAGGATATGAGCCGCTGGTTGCCCACCTTGCTGCGGGCGGCTCATGTGGTGGAGCTGGAGGTGCGCCAGAATGACCAGCGGGTCTACTGGTTCCGTGACGTACAGCGTCCGGTTGATGAACCGCTGCTGGTGCCATACAGCCATCCGCTGCCCCATCAGGCTGGCATGCAGGCCAGCTTCAAGCTGGAGCGCCCCTTCAAGGAGGCGGAATACTCCATCAAGGCGATGTCGGGCATCTCGTTCGGGATCTTCATCGTGGTGTTCGGTCTCTGGTACTCCATCCGCTGGTTGCGTCAGCAGTTGCGCGGCGCCGAGCTGCTGGGCATTCGCGCCCAGCTGATCCTCGATGACAAGCTCTCCAAACTGAGCCATGACCCCGTCGAAGAGTGGCCGGTGGCCGCCAGTCAGGCCCTCGATCATCTGCTCGCCGAGCTGGCGGATGCCCGCAAGGAGCGCAGCCGCTTCGACAACTTCATTCGCAGCAACGCCTTCGTCGACAAGATGACCGGCATCGGCAACCGCCTCTTCTTCGATAACCGGCTCGAGAGCGCTATCATGGAGGCGAGCGTGATGAGTGGCGGTGTCTTGCTGATTGAACTCGCCTGTCTGGAAGAGCTGGAAGCGGAGCAGTTCGAGCTGCAGGGGCATGATCTGCTGCTGGAGGCGAGCGCCGTGATCAGTGCTTTTGTGCGCAAGCATAACGGTGCCTTGCAGGCTCGTTATGCCGGACATGTCTTTGCGGTATTGTTGCCCAACATGTCGGAGAGCGAGATGGTGGACAGTGCCAGCCAGCTGCTCAAGAGTCTGCAACGGCTACACTGGCCGCAGCAGGTCAATCCGGAGACGGCCATCTATATCGGGGCTGTCTGCTACCAGGCGCAAGACACTCTGCTCAAGGTGCAGGAGGAGGCCGAGCTGGCCCTCAAGAGTGCACGTCTGCAGGGGCACAACGGCTGGTTCCTCTACGAGAAGCAGCTGGACGAGGAGCAGAGCAGCAAGGGGACGGTGCGCTGGCGCACCCTCATCAGTCGCCGTCTTGAAGAGCAGGGGATCGATTTTTATACCCAACCGGTCCAGCAGGATCGGGATCAGGTGGTACTGCAGCAGGATCTGCTCACCTATATCCACGATGAGCAGGGGAGGGAACTGCAAGCAGGGATCTTCATGCCAATGGCGGAGAAGGTGGGCCTGCTGCTGCAACTGGATCGGCTGGTGGCGGAGCAAACGCTGGTGTTGCTGCGCCAGCGTTCCGAGCAGAGCTGTTCCATCACTCTGACCCTGAGTGCCCAGAGTCTGCTCAACCGCGAGTTCCAGCGCTGGCTCTTCTTCGCCCTGTTCCAGCTGCCGCGCAGCACCAACGAGCGGTTGATCCTGCAGCTCTCGGAGGCTCAGGTCACACGCCACTTCGAAGCACTCAAGCGGCCGCTGCGCTCCCTGCGGATGCTGGGCTGCCAGCTGGCCATCGATCATGCT
This sequence comes from Aeromonas sp. 600282, assembly GCF_049175755.1. NCBI lineage: Bacteria > Pseudomonadati > Pseudomonadota > Gammaproteobacteria > Aeromonadales > Aeromonadaceae > Aeromonas > Aeromonas sp. 600282. Next base: position 122,906 of record NZ_JAAKVR010000004.1, read on the forward strand.
GGCCAGGATGTGGTGAGCACCCAGTACATCAAGGAGTTCGAGATCAACTTCCTCAAGCTGCACCCCAGCCTGGTGCGGGAGATTCACGCCCGACAGGTGAACCAGATGGCGGTCCGCAGTCTGGTGGGGGGCTGCGCCAATACCCGTACCCGGGTGCTGGCGGTGGGGGTAGAGAGTGGCGATGAGTGGAAGATGCTGCGCCACCTCGGGGTGCATGCCGGGCAGGGGCCCTGGTTTGCCGAGCCACGCCGGTTGGTGCAGGAGCCGGCTGGTGATTGAGATAAACAAGAGAGGGTCGTCGTGGGGCGACCCTCTCTCGTTTTCGGTTGCCGTCAGGCGGGGCTCACAGTCGCCCCTGCTCCCGCAGTCCGGCCAATCCCTGCATGCCGCCGGTATGGATAAAGACAATCTTGCTGCCGGGGGCGATGCGGCCCGCAGCCAGCTCGCGAAACAGCCCCCACATCGCCTTGCCGCTGTAGATGGGCTCCAAAGGCAGACCTGTTTCGGCGCTGAAATCTTGAACCCACTGCCAGAGGGCCGGGCTGAATTTGGCGTAGCCACCATCGTGGTGATCGAGTGCGACCCGCCAGCCGGGGATGCTGGCGGCAGCGGGATGGAGGCGACACACCTCGTCAGCGATAAAGCCGCCTCCTTTCAGTACCGCAATGGCGAGGATCTGCTCCCGGTCCTGTTTGCCAGCGATTAGGCCCGCCAGGGTGCCGCCGCTGGCACAGGGCAGTACCCAGAGATCCGGCGAGAAGGGTACCTCGCCGACCAGTTCGGCAACCCCGGGGATAGCCAGCGGGCTGCTGCCCCCTTCCGGCACGATCAGGGTATCGGGTGCATCGAATTGGGCCAGCCAGTCGGGATCCTGGCGACGGCGGTAACTCTGGCGGTCGACGAAAACGAGATCCATACCCCAGCGTCTGGCATCCCTCAGGGTGGTATTGCTGACGGCATCAGATTCGCCCCGTATGATACCGGTAGTTCGAAGGCCAGATTGGCACCCTGCTGCTGCCAGTGCATGGATGTGATTGGAGTAGGCGCCGCCAAACGAGAGTAGATGCCGTTTGCCGTGCTCTCTGGCATGAAGCAGGTGGTATTTGAGCTTGCGCCACTTGTTGCCGGAGATGGTCGGATGGATCAGATCATCCCGCTTGCACCAGAGTTCGACGCCGTAGCGGGTCAGCAACGGGTGGTGGAGGGGGTGCAGGGGGGAGGGCAGGATAGCTGACCCCTCTGGCTCGGCTGGAAGGCTGGCTTGCAATGGTGAGTCCGTCTTTTATATAGAGGCTAATCTGCTGTTTATGTTAATATTTCATACATTTAATCACTATTGATGGGCGGGCTTACATGAAAAAACTGTTCAGACGGTCGACGCCAAGCCGCCAGGTCGGGCTCTTGTTGGCCAATGACAGGATCATGCTGGCTGCAGTGGGCAATCCCCCCGTCTTCGCGACGCGCACCATCAACGGCCCACAGGAGTGGGCTGTGGCCATGAACGAGCTGTTCAGCCGTTATGGGCTGGCCAAGTCTAAAGTGCGGGTAGCCCTCGCCGCCAGCCTTTATCAACAGATCCAGATCGACAAGCCTGCCGTGCCTGACGCCGAGATGGCGGGGGCGCTCCCCTGGGCCATCAAGGACTATGTCAGCGAACCCGTGCTGCAACTGGCGATGGATTATGTGGACTTGCCCACCCCGCCTGCCGGTCGTCCGCGCATCAATGTGATCTGCCTGCCCAAGAGCCGGGTGCAACAGCTGGCCGATGCCATCAACGGCATCGCCACCCTGCAATCCATCATCAGCGACGAGCTGGCGCTCACCTCTCTCTATGAAGCGGATGACACTGTGCGCATGCTGCTGTGGCAGCCCAAGGGGCAGGATCTGCAACTGCTGGTCTTCCATCAGGGCGGGCTCTGCTTCTCCCGCCAGCTGCGCGGTTTCACCAGCCTGACCGGCGAACATGAGCCTGACGCCATGCTGCTCGATTCACTGGCGCTGGAGATCCAGCGCTCCCTCGACTATCTGGCGGGCCAGCTCAAATTGCCCGAGCTGGGGCAGATGCAGTTTGCCGTCGCTTCGCCCTTTATCGGTACCTTGGTGCGTCACATGGAGCAGACCTTCGGCTTTGCCGTCTCCGCCATGGCCAACAAGGCGGTGCTGGCCGGCGTCGAATACCTCTCGGCTTATGCTGCGGCATTGGGGGATGATCAATGAGAGTGTTATTCCCCCTTGCTGCCATGGTCAACAAGACAATGTTGCTGGCTGGCGTCGAATACCTTTCTGCCTACGCAGCCGCCATCGGGGAGGATGCGTGATGAAACGTCAGATAAATCTCTATGGTGCCGAGTTTCGTCCCAAGCGGCAGTGGGCCAGCCTCAATCAGATGGCGTTGGTATGGGGTGTTGCGCTGTTGCTGATCCTGCTGACGGCTATCGGTTACAGCTGGCAGCAGCAACAGGTCAGCCGGGCGCTAGCGCAACGCACCGCCGAGCTGGAGCTCAAGCGCAGCGAGGCCAGACGCCTCGATGCCGAGCTGGCGCGCCATCAGGCAGATCCCCGGCTGCAACAGCAACTGGTCAATAAACGGGATGAGCTGACCGCCAAGCAGGGGCTGATGCGTCAGCTCGGTAGCCTGTCTCTGCAAAAATCCCAGGGCTATGCCAGCGTGATGGCGGATCTCTCCCGCATTCGCAGCAGCAACCTCTCGTTGCAGCGCATCGAGATCAACGAAGGGCGGATCAACCTCTCCGGTTTTGCCGGACGCAGTCAGGATGTGCCGGCCTGGGTCAACCGCTTCAAGCAGACCCCGAGTCTGGTAGGCAAGGAGTTTGGTGAACTGACCCTCGGCCGTGACAAGGAGGGCCGTCTGACCTTCCAGTTGAGCGGCATTGCGCGGGAGAAACCCTGATGAATCTGAAAGCACAATGGCAGGCATGGGGCCAGCGTATCGCCGTGTTGAGCCAGCGGGAGCGGGTGTTGATCCTGCTGACCGGTCTGGTGCTGCTGGGCGCGGCCGGACTCTACGGCTGGATCGATGGCGCTGATACTCGCCTGCAGCAGGATCGCATGGCCCTGAGCGCCGCCGAGCGCGACCTCGAAATCATGGAGCTGGAGAACCTCGGCAAACAGGCTCGGCTCAAGCGGGATCCCAATCAGGGCGTTCGCGACCAGCTGGCGCAGGTCGAAGCGGATCTGGCCCGGATCGACGATGAGCTGAAGGCCCAGACCGTCGATCTGATCCCGGCGCACGAGATGCCGCAGGTGCTGGAGGCGCTGCTCTCCCGCTCCGCCAACCTTCACATGCTGGCGCTCAGTTCGCTGGAGCCGACCCCGCTGATGGCGGGAGAACAGAAGGTCAATCTCTACAAACATGGTATCCGGCTTCAGCTTGAAGGTGGCTATTTCGATGTTTATCAATATCTTAAAGCGCTGGAAGCCTTGCCGCGCCACTTTTACTGGAAGCAGTTCGACTACCGGGTCAAATCCTATCCCGGCGCGGTGGTGGAGATGGAGATCTACACCCTGAGTACCAGCAAGGAGTTTATCCGTGGCTAGAGTGTTTGCGTTGTGCTGTTGCCTGTTCAGCGTGCTGGTAAAGGCGGAGCAGGTCGAGGTATTGCAGGATCCCACCGCACCGCTGGCGGATGTGGCGATTGGCGCCCGTGCGACCGGCGAGAGCAACACCGGTTTACCGAAGCTGCAGAGTGTGGTGCTGGGCAATGGCCCGGCGCTGGCGGTGCTTAATGGCAAGAGTTATCGGGTCGGGCAACAGGTGGATGGCTATACGCTGGTGGCCATCACGGCAGATGCCGTGGTGCTGGAAAAGGCGGGCAAACGCCACGCGGTCACACTCTTTGCCAGCAAGATCCGGGTTTGAGTCGTGCTTGCCTTTCGAGAGGTGGAGCGGCTTTATCGAGTTTAATTGCAAGTCAGGGTGCTCTAATTACATGAAAAAACACCGTCTCTGTCTGATCACCATGGCCATGATGGCCGCAGGCTGTACCACGTATCAGCACCCCGAGCCGACCCAGGCCAAGGATGCTCTCAAACAGGCCATGAACGAACAGCAGAAGCAGGCTGCCCCGCTGACCGCCTTGCCCAAATCGGTGCAGAGTGAATTGCTGCAGCTGAACCGGCCGCAGATGCCGGTCGGCATGCCGGAGAAGCGGCTGCGCATCGCGGCTCACGACGTGGAGGCGGTGGAGTTTTTCGGTTCCCTGTTCAAGGGCTCCCGCTACAGCGTGGCGGTTCATCCCGGGGTGGCCGGGCTGGTCTCGGTCGAGCTCAAGGATGTGACCCTGCCGGAGGTGCTGGCGGTGGTAGGTGACATGTATGGCTTCGACGTGCAGCGCAAGGGCAATGTCTTCCACATCTATCCGGCGGGTCTGCGCACCGAAACCATTCCGGTCAACTATCTGATGATGTCCCGCCGTGGCCTATCCCGCACCTCGGTCAGCACCGGCGGGGTGACTGCCAATGACAACAACAATGGCAGCAATAACAGCAGTTTCGACAGCGCGTCCAACAACAGCGGCAGCAACAGCTCCTCCAGCAACAACTCGAGCGGTGACAACAGCAACGGTACCCGGATCGAGACTGACACCAACAGCGACTACTGGACCGATCTGCGCGACTCCCTGCAGACCCTGATTGGCACGGGTGATGGTCGCGCCGTGATCACCAGCCCGCAGGCGGGTCTGGTCACTATTCGCGCCTATCCGAAGGAGCTCAAGGCGGTACGTGAATTCCTCAATCAATCCGAGAGTCACCTCAAGCGCCAGGTGGTGCTGGAGGCGCGGATCATCGAAGTCGCCCTCAACGAAGGGTATGAGCAGGGGGTTGACTGGAGCGGTCTCTCCGCCAGTTGGGATGGCGGCAAGGGTATTACCGGCGGCCAGTCACTTGCCAAGACCCAGCTGCCCACCACCCCCAACCAGATCTTCAGTGCGCTGGGCGGCGGCGCCGGTTTCACGATCTCTGATGGCAACTTCGAGGTGGCGGTCAACCTGCTCAAGACCCAGGGCGATGTGAATACCCTCTCCAGCCCGAGGGTCACTGCGACCAACAACCAGAAGGCGGTGATCAAGGTGGGGACGGACGAATATTTCGTCACCAATGCCTCGACCACTACGGTGACCTCGACCGGCACGGCCGAACCTATCGTGACCCCCAATGTGGAGCTGACCCCCTTCTTCTCCGGTATTGCGCTGGACGTAACGCCGCAAATCGATGAAGAGGGCAAGGTGCTGCTCCATATCCACCCTTCCGTTATCGACACAGAAGAGCAGAAGAAGACCATCAACGTCGGTACCGCCAAACCGCTGGAGCTGCCGCTCGCCAAGAGCTCGATCCGCGAGTCCGATACCGTGGTGCAGGCCAATAACGGCGACATTATCGTCATCGGTGGTCTGATGAAGACCGACAAGCAGGAGATCGTCAGCAAGGTGCCGCTGCTGGGAGATATTCCCTGGGTGGGCGAAGCCTTTACCAATCGTCGCGAGAGCACCAAGAAGGTGGAGCTGGTGATCATGCTCAAACCGACCGTGGTGGAGAAAGATACCTGGCAAAACGAGCTGCAGCGTTCCGCAGATCTGCTCGACAAGTGGTATCCGGCGAAGGGGTAAGCCATGAGCTGGCGATTGGCATCTTTCCATTCCGCCGTACTGCGGGCCGAGGCTCGCGGTCGCAGGTTCCCCGTACTGGCTGGTGAGCGCCCATGTACCTGAGCCACTTCGGCCTGCAGGAGGCGCCGTTCGGCCTCACCCCCAATACCGGCTTCTACTACGGCCTGCCCCCTCACGAGGAGGCGCAACAGGTGCTCAATTGGGCGCTGGCGCAAGGGGAGGGATTTATCAAGGTGACCGGCGAGGTGGGTACCGGCAAGACCCTGCTCTGCCGAAAACTGCTGAGCGAGCTGGGCTCGGAAGAGTGCCCGGTGCGGCTCGCCTGGTTGCCCAATCCCCACCTCAGCCCGGCCGAGCTGCGCACAGCGCTGGCGCTGGAACTGGGGTTGTCGGTGCGGGAGCAGAGTGAGCTGGATCTTACCGATCGCATCCATCGTCACCTGATCAGCCTGCACCAGCAGGGCAGTCGGGTGGTGGTGCTGATCGATGAGGCCCAGGCGCTGCCTGACGAGACTCTGGAGGCGATTCGCCTGTTTGGCAATCTCGAGACCGAATCGAGCAAGCTGCTGCAGATTGTGCTGTTCGGCCAGCCGGAGCTGGATATCAGACTGGCCAGGCCCCACCTGCGCCAACTGCGCCAGCGGATCGGCTTTTCATACTGCCTGCGCCCGCTGCGCTTTGACGAGACCCGCGCCTATCTGGAGCACAGATTGCAGGTCTCCGGCTACCGCGGGGCACCACTGTTTGCCGGCCGCGCCATGCGGATGCTGTGGCGGGCCTCGCGAGGGATCCCGAGACTTATCAACATCCTGGCGCACAAGTGCCTGATGCTGGCCTACGGTCAGGGGAGGCGCCGGATCGATAGCCGTCTGGTGAGGCTCGCCATTCGCGATACCGACGATGCCAGCCGCTTTGCGCCATTGCGCTGGTGGCCCCTGTTACTGTTACTGTTGCTGGGGTGCGCCCTGGCTTATGGAGTCTGGCCATGAGCGTTATCAACCAGATGCTGAAAGATCTGGATCGGCGCCAGCAAGGCGCCGAGGGAACTGCCGTCTATATTGCCCCTGCGCGCCAGCAGGGGTGGTGGATGTTGCTGCTGACCCTGATCTGTGGTCTGGCATTGGGGATCCTCGGTTGGCGCACCTGGATCTACTGGCAGCAGACACACCCTGTCGTCGCCGCCAGCGAAGTGGTGGTTCCCGATGTGGTGACACGGGCCGCCGAGCCAGTCAATCCGCCCGAGCCGGTCGAGGTGGCGGCTGCGCTGCCGTTGCCGGGTGGGGATGAGAGAGTGGCTGATACCGCTGGCGGGCAGGTAGAGGGAGAGATGGCCGATGGTGCCCCCTTTGATGCCTCCAGCGATGTTGACGATTCGGAGCCGACCGATGAAGAGCTGCAGCCCGAGCTCTACGCCGAACTGGCGGCAGAGCAGCAGGCTGTCGCCAGCGCCCCGCGTAAACCGGGCATATTGAAGATCGAGACGGTCGAGCTGTCGGCCAAGGAGCTGGCGGCACTGGCGGAGCGCAAGGCGACGACCGCCATGGCCAAGGGAAGCCTGCGGGATGCGCAGGACAACTACTATCAGGTGCTGGCCCACGATCCCTATAACCAGGGGGCGCGCGAGCAACTGGCGGGGTTGCTCTACGGCGAGGGGCGCCTGACCGAGGCGCGCCAGCTGCTGGAGGAGGGGATCCGGCTCGATCCCCAACAGGCCGATTTTCGTCTGCTGCTGGCCCGTCTTGCCATCAACGAGGGGCAGCAACAGCAGGCGCTTGGCTGGTTGTCCGGTTATCAACCTGATCTTGCCAGCAACCTGGACTATTACGCCACTTGGGCGGGTCTGACCCAGGAGCTGGGTCAAAATGCCGATGCGGCGGCGCTCTATGTGAAGCTGCTGCGCCAGCAGCCGGATCAGGGCCGCTGGTGGCTTGGTCTCGGTGTCGCCGAGGATGGTCAGGGGCACAGCCAGCGGGCACTCGATGCCTATCGCAACGCCCTGCTGCACGGCAATCTCGGCGAGGCGTCGACCAACTGGCTGGAACAACGAATTGGCCAACTAACCCCTTGATAAACGCAGATTCGATGATCGAAGACTCATCGGATGCGGCAACGGGTGTGAAGTAACAGATATCGGAGCAAACATGGCACAACCCAGACTGAAAATGCGCCTCGGCGACCTGCTGGTCCAGGAGCAGATCATCTCTGATGATCAGTTGCAGCTTGCCTTGCAGCAGCAGCGTCAGACCGGACGCAAACTGGGTACCACTCTGATTGACCTCGGCTTTATCAGCGAGGTACAGCTGCTGCAGTTCCTCGCTCGCCAGCTGGATGTGCCCTTCTTCGATCTCAATAACCTCACCATTGACGCCGCCGCGGTGCCGTTGCTGCCCGAAGTGCAGGCGCGCCGTTATCGGGCGCTGGCAGTCAACCTCACCGACAACAAGGTGACGGTGGCGATGTCGGATCCGGCGGACTTGAGTGCGCTGGATGCCATCGCCGCCCTGCTGAGCCCGCGGGAGATGGTGCTGGCGGTCGCGCGGGAAGGGCAGTTGCTGGACTATTTTGACCGCCTCTATCGCCGTACCCGCGAGATTGAGAGCTTCGCCGAACAGCTGCAGGAGGAGTATCAGGACTCCGGCTTCGAGTTGGGTTCAGGTAATCTGGGGGCCAATGACGAGGGGGAGGCGACGGTGGCCAAGCTGCTGCGCTCCCTGTTCGAGGATGCGGTGCAGGTGGGAGCGTCGGATATCCACATCGAGCCGGACGAGAAGGTGCTGCGCATTCGCCAGCGGATCGACGGCATCCTCCACGAGAATATCCTCAACGAGGTGCGCATCGCCCAGGCGCTGGTGCTGCGTCTCAAGCTGGTGGCCGGGCTCGATATCTCCGAGAAGCGCTTGCCGCAGGATGGCCGTTTCAATATGAAGGTGCGCGGCCGTGATGTGGATGTGCGGATGTCCACCATGCCGGTGCAGTATGGCGAGTCTGTGGTGATGCGTCTGCTGGATCAATCCTCCGGCATCCTGTCGCTGACCGAGACCGGCATGCCGCCGGAGATCCTGACCCGCTTCCGGCGCCAGCTCAAGCGACCCCACGGTATGATCCTGGTGACGGGGCCGACCGGCAGCGGCAAGACCACCACCCTCTACGGCGCTCTCTCCGAGCTCAACCAGGCCAGCCAGAAGATCATCACGGTGGAAGATCCGGTGGAATACCGGCTGCCCAGGGTCAATCAGGTACAGGTCAATCCCAAGATCGGGCTCACCTTCTCCCACGTGCTGCGCTCCACCCTGCGTCAGGATCCGGACATCCTGCTGGTGGGCGAGATGCGGGACAACGAAACGGTGGAGATCGGTCTGCGCGGCGCCATCACCGGTCACCTGGTGCTGACCACGCTGCACACCAACGATGCGGTGACCAGCGCCCTGCGCCTCATCGACATGGGGGCTCCCGGCTATCTGGTGGCGAGCGCGCTGCGGGCCGTGGTGGCCCAGCGGTTGGTGCGGCGGGTGTGCGAGCACTGTGTCGAGGAGAAGGCGCCGGATGAAGGCCAGGCCACTTGGTTGACCGTGCTCTCCGGCGAAGCGCCGGGCCAGCACGTCTATCACAAGGGGCGCGGCTGCCAGAGCTGCAACTTTACCGGCTATGCCGGCCGGATCGGGGTGTACGAGCTGCTGGAGCTGGATCAACCCATGATGGACTCCCTGCGCCGCAACGACGCCGAGGGGTTTGCCAAGGCGGCCCGTCAGCACCCGCACTACCGGCCGCTGGCGCTGACCGCGCTCGATTACGCCCGCCAGGGGATCACCTCGGTGGACGAGGTGCTGCGGCTGGCGGAGGACCTGGGGTAAGTGATGACCAACTTCATCGGCAATGAACGTGGCCGGCTGGCGCGAGGCACCCCATGAGCAGCTTCGCCTACAAGGGGCGCGACAGCCAGGGCAATGCCGTCAGCGGGGTGGTGGAAGCGGCCAACGAGATGGCTGCGGCCGAGCAGCTGATGCGCCGCGGCGTGATGCCGACCGAGCTGAAACCCGGCAAGGCGAAGGCGGCCGCCCTCGACTGGTCGCTCTTGCTGGAGCGGGGCGTGCGGCTGGACGAGCTGGTGGTGTTCAGCCGCCAGATGTATGCCCTGACCCGGGCCGGCATCCCCATCCTGCGCGCCATCGCCGGGCTGGAGGAGAGCGCCCACAGCAAGCCGCTCAAGCGTGCGTTGCACGCGCTGGGAGAGGATCTGGGCAACGGCCGGCCGCTGTCGAGCTCGATGCAGGCCCACCCCAGGGTGTTCAGCAGCCTGTTCGTGGCCATCATCCACGTGGGGGAGAACACGGGTCAGCTGGAAGAGGCGTTCTTGCAGCTTGCCAACTATTTCGAGCTGGAGCTGGAAACCCGCAAGCGGATCAAGACCGCCATGCGCTACCCCAGCTTCGTGATGATCGCCATCGGTATCGCCATGGTGATCCTCAATATCATGGTGATCCCGGTGTTTGCCGGCATGTTCGCCAAATTCGGGGTGGAGTTGCCGCTGGCGACCCGCATTCTGCTCGCCACCTCGCACTTTTTTGTCAACTACTGGTGGCTGCTGCTCGCTATTCTGGCGGGGATGGTGTTCGGTTGGCGCCGCTGGGTCGCCACCACCAAGGGCAAGCTGACCTGGCACCGCTGGCAGCTCAAGTTGCCGATTGTCGGCACCATCATAGAGCGCTCCCTGTTGGCCCGTTTCGCCCGCAGCTTCTCCATGATGCTCAAGGCCGGGGTGCCGCTCAACACGGCTCTGAGTCTGGTGGCCGATGCGGTGGACAACGCCTGGATGGCGGGCCGGATCCGCGACATGCGGGCCGGCATCGAGCGGGGCGAGAGCCTGCTGCGCACCGCCGGCAGCAGCGGCCTGTTCACCCCGCTGGTGATGCAGATGATCGCGGTGGGGGAAGAGACAGGCCAGGTCGATGATCTGCTGCACGAGGCGGCCGAGTATTACGAGCGGGAGGTGGACTATGACCTCAAGAGCCTCACCGCCCGGATCGAGCCGATCCTGATCGGGATCGTGGCGGTCATGGTATTGATCCTGGCGCTGGGTATCTTCACGCCGATGTGGGACATGATGCGGGCCGTAAGAGGCAAGTAACCCCGTATCTTCACGCCAGAATGGTGGGACATGATGCGAGCGGGATGTGAGTGGTTCGTAGCAAGTAACTCGGCATCTTCACACCTGAGTGGCTGGGCATGATGAGCGTCGTAAGAGGCAATAGGGCGAGGGAGTCGAGGAGTGGATGAACAGACAGACACAACAGGATGATCGCTGGCTGGCCGGATATCGGCGGATCGCCGTGATAATGCTGTTGATGGTGATCGTCACGACCCTGGTGCGCAGCTATCAGATCAACCGGGAGGAGGCGCAACAGCTTTCGCTCACCCTGCTGGGGGAGCAATTTGCGGAGCGGGCACAGCGTTTGCACGGGATCTGGCTGAATGAGCGGCGCCCCGACACCCTGCATAGCGCGGGTCATGGTTGGCAATTTGATGAGCGTGGCTGGCCACTCGGACTGTTGCCCCTGCAATCACCATCAGAAAATTGTCGTCAGTTGTGGCTGGCGTTGGTGGGAGAGACGGAGGGGGGCATGCCACCCTTGCAGTTTCTGGCCCGCCCCGATGGCAGCGGGTGCGAGATGGGGTGGGATGGTTATTGGCTGGTTTATCTGTTTTCCGACGGGCGAGTGATTAAAAAGCCTTGAATGAGGCTAATCATATGACCCAACTACATGATTTTTTTAGGTCTGCATGAAATAATATCGGCCATTACCAAGGGAGCATGAAAATGAAACCAATGGCACCATCAATGCCAAATAACGGGATGACAAGAGTGACCGCCGGCTTCTCCCTGATTGAGCTGGTGATCGTTATCGTGATCCTGGGGATCCTGGCGGTAACAGCGTTGCCCCGTTTTCTGGATGTAACCGACGAGGCGAAAAAGGCCAGCGTCGAGGGCGTCTCGGGTGGTTTTGCAACAGGAGTGTCGCTAGTGCGGGCCCAGTGGGAAGCGGAAGGGCGCGCCAAACAGGATAGCCTCAATACCGTGCTCTATGACGGCAGCCGCTTCTATCTGACCACGCCGACCGATGCCCAGATCAGCAACGGCGAGTTGTCTCCCGGCTATCCCATGGATACTGCGGCCAGCGGCAATCCGGATGTGGATCCGGCCAATCTGAGCGCAGAGCGTTGTCTCAAGATTTGGGAGGGGTTGCTGCAAAACCCGCCCAAGGCTACGGCCAACTTCAATGAAGTACGCGGTAGCGGCAATGACCTGAAATACTATGCCACTGTGAGCAGTAATGGACTGGATTCGGTCTGTCGTTACTATCTGGTCAATAGTTTGAGTAAGGGCAGCGATGGCAAGTATCAGGATCCGCAAGGCAGTACTGATGCATTCATGAGTTTCAGTTACCGTCCGGCGTCCGGTCAGGTGACTACCAACATCAATTGACAGAGGAAAGTGAAATGAAAAAACAGGCGGGTTTTACCCTGATCGAACTGGTTATCGTGATCATTATTCTGGGTATTCTGGCGGTCACCGCTGCACCCAAGTTCCTGAATCTGCAGGATGATGCGCGTAAAGCAGCTGCTGATGGGGTCAAAGCATCACTACAGAGTGCGGCTCAGATGATTTACAGTAAGGCGGCTATCCAAGGTATTGAAAACTCTTCTGCGGCAGTCTCTGTTGCTGGCACTACCGTCGATGCCAAGTATGGCTATCCGACAGTAGGTACCATTGCAAACGCCGTTACTTTAGATGGGTGGGATGAAGTATCTGCATCCAAAGGGACCTTCAAGCCCAAGGCGGCTGGCAATAACGCTAATTGCCAAGTTAAATACAATGAGGCCACTTCAGCCGCTGCATTCAGTGTTGATGTGACAGGTTGTAGCAACTGATTGAATTATCAAGCGAGGCTTTGGCCTCGCTTTCTTCTTTCCCCCTATGAGAAAAACCATGCCTGCAACCAAGGGCTTTACCCTGATTGAACTGGTTGTGGTGATCCTGTTACTCGGGATTCTCGCCGCCTTTGTCGTGCCCAAATGGCTGGGCAAAGGCGGCGTTGAAACTCAAACTGTGCGTGATGAACTGCTGACCCGTCTACGGTTGGTACAGACCGTCAATATGCATGAGCCTGCCAACCGCTGTACCCTGCTGGTGGTCGCCTCTCCCCGTTTTGCCCACCGTACTTATGCGGCGTGTCCCGCCAGCGATGATCTGGGCAGTGGTTGGACCGATAACCTGCGCACCCGTGGTCGGCTGGTGACCGCCTCTGACGGAATCACGCTTTCCCTGAACAGCAACAGAAGCTTCGTACTCCGCTTCGATCAGATGGGCAGACCGCTAGGCAACTGTGCCAACGGTTGTACCTTGCTGGTGAGTGATGGTCGCGAAACCAGCCGCATCCAGATTGAGTCTGAGGGGTATATCCATGAGATCCCTTAAGCGCGGCTTTACCCTGATTGAGCTGATCGTTGGCATAGTGCTGCTGGCGGTGGCCTTGACCGGCATATTGGGGTTACTCATCAATCAGGCGCCGCAGGCGGTAGACCCGGTGCAGCAGGTACGCGCCGCCCAGCTGGCCCAGCGCCTCTCCGGCGAGATCCTGCAAAAGTCGTTTGATGAACATTCGGATCATAATGGTGGCCGTTATCGTTGTGGCGAGCAGGTGGCGGGGGTGAACATAGCTCCCTGCTCCGGCAGTTATGGCCCCGATGGTGAGCCGGCTCCCTACGCCTATAACGATGTGGATGACTTCGATACTGCGGGAAACTGGCGGGATGCCAGCTTGTTTACCCAGACGGCGGCGGGGATCAGCGGCGAGGAGTATCGCAACTATCAGGTCAGGATTGCGGTCAGCGCCGTCGATTTTAGCGATGGCACCTTCAAGAGTTGTACCGCACCCTGTTCTGTGGGCAAGCGGATTGATCTGCAGATCAAGCTGCCGGATGAGAGCGTACTCGACTTCTCCTTCTACCGGGGGAACTACTGATGAATCGTTCCGCTGTCGGGGGTTGCCTGCCTGTCCGAAAGTCCGCTCCTGTAACCACTTCCGGCTTCCGATTATGTCTGGCGGCTAGTCGAACTTACCGTAAACCTGGGGGTAACAGTGGCTTTACCCTGGTCGAGCTGGTGATGGTGATCCTGCTGCTGGGCATCATGGCGACATTTACCAGCCAGTTTATCGGCATCGGCAGCCAGATCTATGGTGATGCCAGCAGTCGTGAACAGTTGATGAGCGATGCCCGTTTCGCCATGGAGCGGCTTAACCGCGAACTGCGCGATGCGGTGCCAGGATCGGAGCGGATCGAGACGCTTGATGGTACCTGGGTTGACTCGGGGGCTTGCCTGCGGTTCTGGCCTATCAGCACCTCCAGCCGCTATCTGGCGCTTAACCGTGCCATGTCGGGGAGCACGGCCACCCTTGAGCTGGTGATGGCGACCCCGGCTTCTGCTGCCAGCCCGTCGAGTGCAGATCCGTTAGCCGTCGGCAAAGGTGACTGGATGATCGTTTTCCCGGTACCTGACCCAAGTGCAGGGTCGCTGCTGAGCAATTGTGAATATGGCCGCTGTGTGGCCAGGGTTGCTGATGTGCTGGCGCCCGTCTCCGGCGCACAAACGATCCGCTATACCAATAGCGAGAGTCTGGCTGGCCTCTCTCCCGGTAGCCGTGTCTACTTTGCCAATCAACAGGTACGTTATTGCGTTGATGGGGGCACCCTCACTCGTGCCAGTGCCGCAATCGGTGCTCCTTTACCTGCGCAAGGCGTGCTGATGGCAGAGTCGCTCCGCGCTGGCGGTTTCTATCGGGAAACATCGGCATTCAACGCGGAAGGGGAGTTTGGCATGCGGTTCTTGTTCGAACGCAAGGGGGAGTCGGTCACCTTCAACCACAAGATAGAGGTGTTCAATGTGCCCTGATCCACAGGCTTTCGGACGGATGCGAGGCAGTGCCTTGATGATCGCCCTGTTTGTGATTGTGGTGATGGCGCTGCTGGCGGCTGCAATGGGCCGTTTTCTGGTCGATAGCGGCGAGAAAAATACCGTGGAGGTGCGCAGCGTGCGGGCTCTGCTGGCCGCCCAGAGCGGGCTGGAGATTGCTCTGTATCAGCTGTTTCCGAACCGGCCTGCTGCGCCATCTCCCCAGGATCGTTGTGACTGGATCAGCCCGACCCCCTCGTTCACCGGCGTTACCGGTCTGGTGCAGTGCCAAGTTGCTGTGCGTTGCACTCAGGTTCCGGTGACCTATAACGGTGCCGTGACTAATGGCTATCGTCTCGAGAGTGTCGGAACCTGTGGTTCCTCTGAACTGGATAGTGCGAGTCCCGATTTTGCCGTGAGCAGAACTCTGATGCTTGAAGCGTATGACGGAGGCGGACAATGAAATGGGTATGGGCGCTTGCCCTCTTTACTGGCCATGTCTGGGCCTTCGACCCTATCGACACAGGCACGCTCTTTCCGGATGTGGTGCAAGGGCATCATGGCAACAACAATAACGTTTGCCATCAGATTAGCGGCTACCAGCTTAGCCAACTCAACAACGCCAAGATCAACGGTTCCGGCGGTTTGCCTCTCAACTTCTGCTCCATCCAGCCGGATCAGAACAATACGCCGCGCTGCGATGATGGTACTGGCGGCTACATGGTTTGTAGCGTTACTGGCAAAGATATCCGCGGGCTGTCCCTGAGCGGGAATAATGCTTTTCCCGCCATCACCTCCAATTCGACCCAGCTCTGTTCGTTCGGTGCGCAAACGGCTTCCAGTACCTCTTATGGTGCGATGACGGTAGAAAACTGCACTATGACGTTCCCCAGCCGCAGCACCTACCTGATCAAGACGCTGACAGTGCGCAACAACGCGATCCTGGTGCTGGGGGAGGGGGATTACTTCATCGACAAGCTGATTCTGGACAGCGGTACCATCCGTCTCTCAGGCAGTGGCACCACCCGGATTTTCGTCAATCAGGATGTCAAGCTGGTCAATACGGTCAATATCAATGCCAATAATCAGGGCAGTCTCATCTGGGTTAACTATAACGACATGGTGATCGACAACCGCACCACGTTTTATGGTTATCTCTATGCCGATGGGAAGCTCACCATGAACAATAATGCCACCGTCTATGGCAGGGTGACGGCCCGCTATCTGGCCATGGATGCCCAGTCCAGCATCAATGAAGCGGTACTTCCGCCGATGCTGACCTGTTTTGTCGACGGTTTCGAAAGCAGCCAGATCAACCCCGACAGTTGGGTCGTGGCTCAGCGCAACAACAGCACATTGCCATCGGTGCAGAATGGTCGCCTGCGTCTCACCCAGAACGTCACCAACCAGGCCACGTCGGCCACTTTCCAGCGCCTCTTCCCCGGTGCAGGTAACCTGGTGACGGTCGAGTTCGATCAATACGCCTACAAGACTTCCGGCACAAGCGGGGCGGATGGCATGGCGGTGGTGCTCTCGGATGCCACCCTGACGCCACAACCTGGTGCATTTGGTGGCCCCCTGGGATACGGTTTCAAGACCGGGATCAGTGGTTTTGCGGGCGGCTGGCTTGGTGTCGGGATCGACGAATACGGCAACTACGCCAATGAGGGGGGGTCTTATAATATCGGCTCCCGACCGCAGGCCGTCTCTATTCGCGGATCCGGCTCCGGTACCTCCGGTTACCGCTACCTGGCCGGAACCGCCAGCAATCTCAACCCGACCGTCGACAGCGGTACCAACAGCAATCGCCCCCACCGCTATCGCATTACGGTCGACTCTCGCACGGCGGGCAACTCGGTGGCCACCGTCGAACGGGATAGCGGTGACGGGTTTCGTACGCTCGTTGGTCCAATCAACATGACGAGCCAGACCGGCCAAGCGACAGTACCGGGCAACTTCCTGCTGTCATTGACTGGGTCCACCGGGTCGGTGACCAACTTCCACGAGATCGATAACGTGCGGATCTGTGCGCTGCGTTCCAGTCCAGTGGGCACCCAGATCGATCATTTCGAATTCGATCACAGCGGCAATGCGCTGACCTGCAACCCTGAAACCCTGACCATTCGGGCCTGTGCCAATGCCGACTGCAGCCTGTTGGTGACCGAACCCGTGACTGCCACCCTGCAACCCGCAACGAGTAGCAGCGGTGGTTGGGTGGGAGGCAATCAAGTGAGCTTCAGCGGAGGAACCACCACGCTGGCGCTGCGACAGAATACCGCCGGTACGGTGACCGTCGGGGTCAGCGGCTCGACGCCCTCGACCAAACCGTTGAGTACCACCCTGTGCCGGGTTGGCGGTGGCGCCAAGAGTGCGGCTGCCTGTACGCTCACCTTTGCCGACAGCGGATTTATCTTCGACGTGCCCGACACCTACTCGAACCAGCCGCAGACGGTGACCATCAAGGCGGTCAAAAAGAGCGATGTGACCAAGCAGTGTGTGCCGGGGTTTGCCAGCCAGAGCAAGAGCGTCAAGTTCTGGAGCAGCTATATCACCCCCACCAGTAACCCCTATAACAGCCAGATGAGCGTCAACAGCAGTACGATTGGTGCCAGTCAGGGGGCTGCAACGCCGCTCTCCCTCGTATTCGATGCGCAGGGGCAGTCGAGCATAACGGTTAAGTACCCGGATGCGGGCAAGGTGCAACTGGATGCTCGTTATGATGGTACTGGCAGTGAAGCCGGTCTGGTGATGCTAGGCGCGGATCAGTTTGTGGCTCGCCCGGTCGGTCTGTGCATCACGCCCCCGCAAGGGGTCTGCGCGGCAGGTGACAGCAGCTGTCCGGTATTCAAAAAAGCGGGGGAAACGTTCCAGGTAGATATCAAGGCGATGGCCTGGGAATCCGCCAATGATGGGGATATCTGCGTAGGGAATCAGACTACGCCCAACTTTGCCCTGCCCAATATTGCTCTGGGCAGTACGCTGGTGGCACCCAATCCGGGCACTAATGCAACGCTGGGTACTACCACCTATAACCATGTTGCTGCGGCCAACAGTATCAATAGCGTTAGCCAGACTGTGAGCGAGGTGGGAGTATTCCGGATGACGGCGACGCCGCCAGTCAATGGCTACTTCAATTACACCATCCCATCAACCCAGAGCCAGCCGGTGGGGCGTTTTATTCCTGCCGACTTCAATCTGGTGAGCGGCGACATAGTGCCAGCCTGCAATGCGTTCTCCTATATGGGGCAGCCCTTTGGCGTCATGCTGGATGTGCTGGCTCGTAATACGATGGGCGTACAGACCCGAAACTATACGGGGCCCTTTGCCAAGGGCGAAGCCTATCTCTCGGTTGCCAATGATAAGGATGGTAAATCCCTGTCGAGCCGCTTGCGCAGTCTGCAGCCGCTGCCATGGCTCGATGGCCGTGCGGCCTTGACTACCGGTAGCAGCGAGTTTGTGCGCCTCTCTGGCACGCAACCGGATGGTCCCTACAACTCTTTGTTGTTTGGTCTGTATATGAGGGATAACGATGGCGACAGAACGCTGATTGCCAGCCCGAATTTCAATGATGCCGTGGTAGGTAACTGCAGTGGCAGCGGCTGTAATGCCCGTCAGATAGACAGTGTGCCTATGAAAGCCTATTTTGGCCGCCTGCAGGCGGGCACGGCGGCGGGTCTGGCCTCGGCACCGCTGGCCATTCCACTGCAGATGCAATATTACGAAGGGGGCAACTGGCTGCAAAACAAGGAAGATCAATGTACCCAGTTCTCTTTGGCCAATCAGGGGTTCACTTTCCTCAATCCGAGTCACACCTTTGATGCGGCGACTCGCGAGCTGAATCTGGGGGCAGGTCGCAAGATCAAGCTGGGATTGGGCAGTTCGGCACCGGGTGGGGATGCTGCACTGGCGAAAGACGGGGAGATCCTGTTCCACTTTGCCAAGCCGGACATCTCGGTGCGCATCCCCTACAAGGTCGAATTGGCAAAACAGCCATCATCGCCACTCTGGTTGTCTGACCCAACGAGTGCCAATGACGGCAACCTGCAAGGTGAGGCCATTTTCGGCTCCAGCCGGGGTAATGACAGAATTATTTATCGGCGCGAAGTATTGCAGTAATTGATGTGTAAGGGGGGTTGGCTCAACAGCATCCCCCTAAATCCTTGTTTATTAGTGTTTGCAAGCGTGTGCGAGTGAGTGATGACTCGCATTTTTGTCGCGCCTGATTGATTGGCGACAGTTTGAGCGCTTGCCCATTGGGGTGGGCATTGGTAAAGTTAGCCGGTTTTCTGCACCTCCAAATTCTTAGGATTTCCCGTAGCCATGTTCAAAAAGCTCAGAGGCGTCTTTTCCAACGATCTGTCGATCGATTTGGGAACTGCCAACACCCTGATCTATGTAAAAGATCAAGGGATCGTCCTTAACGAACCCTCAGTTGTCGCCATTCGCCAAGAGCGCGGGAACGCCAAATCGGTCGCTGCTGTCGGTCATGCCGCCAAGCAGATGCTGGGCCGTACCCCGGGCAACATTTCCGCAATCCGCCCGATGAAAGATGGCGTGATCGCCGATTTCTACGTGACCGAGAAGATGCTGCAGCACTTCATCAAGCAGGTTCACGACAACAACTATTTCCGCCCCAGCCCGCGTGTGCTGGTGTGTGTACCGTGCGGTTCAACCCAGGTTGAGCGTCGCGCCATCAAGGAGTCCGCACTGGGCGCCGGTGCCCGCGAGGTCTACCTGATCGATGAGCCTATGGCTGCTGCCATCGGTGCCGGCCTGCCGGTATCCGAAGCGACCGGTTCCATGGTGGTTGATATCGGTGGTGGTACCACTGAAGTGGCCATCATCTCCCTGAACGGTGTGGTCTACTCCCAGTCAGTCCGTATCGGTGGCGACAAGTTTGACGAAGCGATCATCAGCTACGTCCGTCGCAACTACGGCAGCCTGATCGGTGAAGCGACTGCCGAGCGTATCAAGCACGAGATCGGCTCCGCCTATCCGGGCGAAGAGGTGCGCGAGATCGAAGTCCGTGGTCGCAACCTGGCTGAAGGTGTACCGCGCAGTTTCACCCTCAACTCCAACGAAATCCTGGAAGCGCTGCAAGAGCCGCTGTCCGGTATCGTGGCCGCCGTCATGGTGGCGCTGGAGCAGTCTCCGCCGGAACTGGCTTCCGACATCTCCGAGCGCGGCATGGTGCTGACCGGTGGTGGCGCTCTGCTGAAAGATATCGACCGTCTGCTGATGGAAGAGACCGGCATTCCTGTCGTCGTGGCCGAAGATCCCCTCACCTGTGTGGCCCGTGGCGGCGGCAAGGCGCTGGAGCTGATCGATATGCACGGTGGCGATCTGTTCCACTACGAATAAGACCCAAAGCCGGCCAGCGTGCCGGCTCTTTTTTGACGACCCATGAAACCCATTTTTGGTAGAGGCCCTTCGCTTCAGTTACGGTTGTTTCTCGCCGTCATCATCTCCATCGCTGCCATCGTCGCGGATTCCCGCTTCGGTGTGTTTACCCATGTCCGCGTCTACCTCAGTTCGTTAGTCAGTCCCCTGCAATACATGGCCAATGCGCCCGGTACCCTGCTCGACACCATGTCGACCCAGGTGCAGACCCGTGCCGATCTCATCGAGCAGACCAAGCAGCAGGAGCAACAGCTGTTTACCCTGCGCTCTCGCCTGCTCAAGATGGATCATCTGGAGCACGAGAACCAGCGTCTGCGCGAGCTGCTGGGTTCACCGGTGCACAAAGAGTCCCGCAAGATGGTGGCTGAGCTGCTGTCGGTGGATTCCGACCCCTTCAGCCATCAGGTGCTGATCAACAAGGGGGCGCTGGATGGCGTCTATAACGGTCAGGCGGTGATCAACGATCAGGGGGTGATTGGTCAGGTGCTCCACGTGGGCTCCACCACCAGTCGCGTGCTGCTGATCACCGACTCCAGCCACGGTATTCCGGTGCGGGTGCTGCGCAACGACTTGCGCGCCATCGCCTCCGGCAGTGGCGAGCTCGACAAGCTGGAGCTGCGCAACCTGCCGCGCAACACCGATATTCAGGTGGGGGATCTGCTGGTCACCTCGGGTCTGGGTGGCCGTTTCCCGGAAGGTTATCCGGTGGCGACCGTGACCCGATCCGAATATGTGGAGGGCAAGCCCTTCGCCCAGGTCGAGGCCAAGCCGCTGGTAGAGCTGGATCGGCTGCGTTATCTGCTGCTGCTGTGGACCGACAAGAAACCCGAAGTACATGATGATGAGAATGGCGAACGGGTGGCAACGGCTGCCTCCGCCGCAGGAGCCACTCGCTGATGCTGCAACCTGCCAGCGGCAGGATCTGGATCTGGATCTGGATTTCGATCCTGCTGGCTTTGAGCCTGTCGATCCTGCCGCTTCCTTTCGAATTTGATCCATTTCGTCCGGACTGGCTGGCCATGGTGCTCATTTACTGGGCACTGGCGTTGCCGCACCGGACCAACGTCGGCACCGCCTGGGTGGCCGGCCTGCTGCTGGATGTGCTGCTTGGCAGCACCCTCGGCGTGCGGGCCATGGCGATGGCCATCACCACCTATCTGGCAGCATTCCAGTTCCAGAAGATCCGCAACTTCTCCCTCTGGCAGCAGGCCCTGATCATCGGTGGGCTGTCGCTGGTAGGCAAGCTGACGGTGTTCTGGGCCGAACACCTGTTTAGCCGGGCCAGCCTCAACTTCGCCTACTTTTGGTCGACGTTGACGACGATGCTAATATGGCCCTGGGTGTTTCTGGTGTTGCGCAAAGTGCGGCGCCGCTTCAATATCAGGTAAATATGAGCAAAAACAACGAACTGCAACTCTATCTTGCATCGGGTTCCCCCCGTCGTCGCGAACTGTTGGCCCAGCTTGGCTATCGTTTTGATGTGCTGAAACTGGATGTGCCGGAGCAACGGGAAGAGGGGGAGAAACCGCAGGATTATGTCTGCCGTCTCGCCCGCGACAAGGCGATGGCTGGTGTGGCGTGTGCGCCGACGGCGTTGCCGGTGTTGGGTGCCGACACCATAGTGGTGCTGGGGGATCGGGTGCTGGAGAAACCGTCCGATCTGCTCGATGCCAAGGATATGCTGGAGGCACTCTCCGGCAAGGTACATCAGGTGATGACCGCGGTGGCGCTGGCCACCCCCGAGCGCTGCGATGTGCGACTGGTCACCACCAACGTGGCGTTTCGCAAGCTGGACGAGGCCGAGATTGAGGCCTACTGGCAAACCGGAGAGCCCTGTGACAAGGCCGGGGCCTACGGCATTCAGGGGATTGCCGGCAAGTTTGTCAGCCGCATCGAAGGCAGCTATAGCGCCGTGGTCGGCCTGCCGCTGCTGGAGACGGATCTATTGATCAAGCAGCATCTGGAACAACACAAGTAATTTTCCGTCAGCTGTGCTCTGCTGCGTTCTTCCTTGCGCGCGTTGTACCGGATTGGCTGTATAAGAATTCAAAACTGGAACAGGCAAGGTTACTTATGTCGGTAGAACTGCTGGTTAACGTTACCCCCTCCGAAACCCGGGTCGCTCTGGTCGAAAACGGTCTGCTGCAGGAAGTGCATGTAGAGCGTCAGGCCAAACGCGGCATTGTCGGCAACATCTACAAAGGCAAGATCAGCCGGGTGCTCCCGGGCATGCAGGCGGCTTTCGTCGATATCGGTATGGACAAGGCGGCCTTTTTACACGCCTCCGATATTGTGCCCCATACCGAGTGTGTGGCTGTGAAGGAGAAGGAGCAGTTCCAGGTCGGCAATATCGCCGAGCTGGTGCGTCAGGGGCAGGACATCATGGTGCAGGTGGTGAAAGACCCGCTGGGTACCAAGGGTGCCCGTCTCACCACCGATATCACCTTGCCTTCCCGCTATCTGGTCTTTATGCCGGGCAGCGCTCACGTCGGCGTCTCCCAGCGAATCGAGTCCGAAGCGGAGCGGGAGCGCCTCAAGCGCACCGTGGCAGGTTATGTGGATGAACTAGGCGGCTACATCATCCGCACCGCCGCCGAAGGGGTGGGGGAGCAGGAGCTGGAGCAGGATGCCGCCTTCCTCAAGCGGCTGTGGCGCAAGATCCTCGAGCGCAAGCAGAAGTATCCCCCCTGCAAGATCCTCTACGAGGATCCCAGTCTGGCATTCCGGGTGGTGCGCGATTTCGTCGGCGCAGAACTCGACAAGATCCGCGTCGACTCCCGCCAGAGCTTCGATCAGCTCAAGCGCTTCACCGAAGAGTACGTGCCGGAGCTGGCCAGCAAACTGGAGTACTACCCCGGCGAGTCGCCCATCTTCGATCTCTACGACGTGGAGAACGAGATCCAGCGGGCGCTGGAGCGCAAGGTGGAGCTGAAATCCGGTGGCTACCTCATCATCGACCAGACCGAAGCCATGACCACGGTGGATATCAACACCGGCGCCTTTGTCGGCCATCGTAATCTGGAAGAGACCATCTTCAATACCAACGTCGAGGCGACGGCAGCCATCGCTCGTCATCTGCGCCTGCGCAACCTCGGTGGCATCATCATCATCGACTTCATCGACATGCAGTCGGAAGATCACCGCCGCCGGGTGCTGCACAGTCTGGAGCAGGCGCTGTCCAAGGATCGCGCCAAGACCAACGTCAACGGTTTCTCCCAGCTGGGCCTGGTGGAGATGACCCGCAAGCGCACCCGAGAGAGTCTGGAGCATGTGCTCTGCTCCGAGTGCCCCGAGTGCAAGGGACGCGGCCGGGTCAAGACGGTGGAGTCGGTCTGCTTCGAGATCCTGCGGGAGATCATCCGGGTCAACCGTGCCTACGATGCAGATCAGTTCACCGTCTACGCAGCCCCTGCCGTAGCCGACTATCTCCATGGCGAGGAGTCCCACAGTCTTGCGGAGCTGGAAGTGTTTATCGGCAAGCAGGTGCGGGTGGTGAGCGAGCCTCTCTGCGGCCAGGAGCAGTTCGACGTGGTGATGATGTAATTGGTCTATCGCTGGCTGAGTCGGGGCTGGTTAGCCCTGGGGGTCCTGTTCGTACTGCTGGCCATGCTGGTCACCCTGGTGCGGGTCGGGGGCCCTTTGCTGAATCAGTATCGAGAGAGCCTTATCCACACTCTGCTCGGCGATTCGCAAATCAAGGTCAGCGTCGATCAAATTGGACTGAGCTGGACACAGTCAGGCCCGGCCCTCGAACTGCAACAGCTCGCCGTTGCCCCCGACTCCAAACGCTATACCGTCAAGCTCGGCAAGGCCTGGGTGCATCTCGACTTCTGGCGCACTATTAACGAGCTAAAGCCGGTGTTTGGCGAGCTGATCCTCAGCGATGGCGATATCACCCTCGACTTGCGCCAACCGGCTGACGACAGCCCTTCCGGCGATCCCCAGCAGGGCGCCCTGCTGCGCTTTCTGCTGACCCAGCTCTCCACCTTTGACATCCATAACACCCGGCTCAATGTCACCACCGCACTGGGAGACATGCGAGCACTCGATATTGCCCAACTGCGCTGGCAGAATCGTGGCAAGCGCCATCAGGGGGTCGGTAAGGCCTATCTCATCAACGGGGTAGGCGAGAGCACCCTGGACCTGATACTCGATGTAGATACGCCACAAGATCGGCTCGATCGCCTCAAGGGGCAGCTCTATCTGGGTGCCCGCCAGCTCGATATTACCCCGACCCTCGCCAGGATCCATGCGGGCGAACCCAAGGTTGCCGGTCAGCTCGACTTCCAGCTCTGGAGCGAGTTTGACAGTGGCAAGCTGGGCAATACTCTGCTGGCGTTTGGCAACAACTACCTGATCTGGAAGGATCCCAAGAAAGGGGAGATGCACCGCTTCGGTCTCGATGGTGGCAAGATCCAGCTGCGCCGTGACGGCACTGACTGGCAACTGGCTAGCCACAACGTCACCTTCAAGCTGGATGGCAAACCCTGGTTGCAGAGCCGCTTGCAACTGGAACGGATCGGGGATCGGGTGCAGGGCTATCTGCCCAGTATTGAGTTCGACAAGATCACCCAGATCAGTCAGCTGGTCTCGGCGCTCTACCCCACACTCTGCGAGACCCTGCGCCAGACCAATCCGCAGGGGGCGGTGCAGGATCTGACGCTGCTGGCCAATGCCGACTGGCAGGATCTCTCCTTCAGTGGCCGCTTCAGCAAGGTGCGCCTCAAGGCCTGGCAAGATATACCCGGAATGCAGGATCTCAACGGCGAGTTCTGGCTTACCCCGACCGGCGGTAGCGCCAGATTGGCGCTGGCGAATGACAAGGTGGATCCCGCCCGTCACTTCAAGATGCCGATCCCGGTCGACAACTTCTCGGCCCGCCTCGACTGGTGGCGCGAGGAACAGGGCTGGGTGCTCTACGGGCAGGATATCGCGCTGGATAACCCGGATCTGACCCTGGCCAGCCGTTTCCGCCTCGATCTGTTCGAGCACCCTTTCCTCGCCCTGACCGGCCGCATCGATGTGAAGAATGCGGGCCATGCGGATCGCTACTTCCCGCTGCAGGCGATGGACAAGGGGCTGGTGGATTACCTGAGTGGCGCCATCAAGGGAGGCAAGGCCAAGGGGGCCGACCTGCTCTGGTATGGGGAGTTTCGGGATTTCCCCTACGACAATGGCAAGGGCATCTTCCAGGTGGCGGTGCCGCTGGAGCAGGCCACCTACGAGTTCTTCCCCGGTTGGCAACCGCTTACCGATCTGCAGATCGATCTCTTGTTCCAGAATGCCGGTCTCGATATGCGCAGCCGATCCACCAAACTCGGCAAGGCGAGCTCCGACTCGGTGCATGCCTGGATCCCGGATCTCTCCCCCGGCGCCCACCTCTATGTGGATGCCAAGGTGCAGGGGGAGGGCAAGGCCATCAGCGACTACCTGCAGGACTCCCCGCTGGGCAGTTCGGTAGGTCAGGCGCTGCGGGAGATCGAGATCCGCGGCCCGATGGCAGGATCGGTCAAGCTCGATATTCCTCTCGATGGCGAGAGCGAGGTGAAGGCGAGTGGCGATGCCACCTTCAGCAACAACAAGGTGCGGGTCGCCAGTCTGGATCTGCCGCTGGAGAAGGTCGAGGGGCGCCTCGAATATGACAACGAACAGACCCGTTTCAGTAACCTCAAGGCGAGTTTGTGGAACCAGCCGCTGACCCTCGACTATCAGGGGCGCCAGCATCCGGATCACTATCAGGTCGACCTCGATTTCAAGGGGCAGTGGGATAGCCGCCGCCAACCCGCCGCCATCTCCTCGTACGGTATCCTCAACGGCCGCAGCAACTGGGGCGGCAAGCTCGGGTTGACCTTGCCCGAGAGCAAGCCATTCAGCTTCCAGCTGGCGCTCGACTCCAACCTGCAGGGGATGGGGCTGGATCTGCCGCTGCCTCTGGCCAAGAGCAGAGCCAGCCGGCTGCCGCTCAAGGTGATCGCCCGTGGCCGGGATGGCAGCGCCGACATTCGCGCCGTGCTTGGGGCTGATGTGGATATGCAGACCCGACTGGTTTACGGCGAAGGGGTGCCTTATCTCAGCCGGGTGCGGGTCGATGTGGGACAGCCGGGTGCCCGGGTGCTGCGCGATGCCCCCATGCTGCTTGCCATCAACCAGCAGGAGGCTGACGTTGGCAGCTGGCTGGCACGACTCAAGCAGTGGCTGCCAGCGCAGAACCAGACCGGCAATGCGGTGGTTGGACCGGCCTTCTTGCCGCAGGAGTGGTGGGTGGATGGGCAGCTGGCTCGCGCCTATATCGGCAGTGCCACCCTCAAGGCGGTACGTTTCACCGTGGGGCCGACCAATCAGGCGACCGAGGTGATGATCGACAGCCCCGACGTGATGGGGGTGATCCGCCAGCCCGCAGTAGCCAATCGCCCGGTAGACGCCAAGTTTGCCCGCATCTTCTGGTCCGGCAAGAGTTCGGATCTCAGTCCGGATCCCGATGCCAGGCAGGATAACGCCATCATG
The DNA here is from genome assembly GCF_049175755.1 of Aeromonas sp. 600282. Taxonomy (NCBI): domain Bacteria; kingdom Pseudomonadati; phylum Pseudomonadota; class Gammaproteobacteria; order Aeromonadales; family Aeromonadaceae; genus Aeromonas; species Aeromonas sp. 600282. The sequence continues at coordinate 149,387 of NZ_JAAKVR010000004.1, forward strand.
GCCTCCATCCCCTGGCTGACATTCAGCTGCGTCGATTGCCGCTTTGGCGCATTGCCGCTCGGCGAAGTGAAAGGGGAGCTGGTGCCCGGCGCCAACAAGGTGACCCTCAAGGGACTGGATATGCGGCTGGCAGGTAGTCAGCTCACCGGCAGCGTCGACTGGCTGGCCGATGGCAATCGGATGGAGACCCGCGCCCGTGGCAAGCTGACTAGCAACAACAGCGAGCTGCTGCTCAAGCGGCTCGGCTACACCTCCCCCATCGGCGATGCCCCCGGCTCCCTCGCTTTTGATCTGAACTGGCAGGATGTGCCCTATCGCCCGAGCCTGCCGACTCTGGGGGGCAGTGCCAACTATCAGCTGGAGGGCGGCACCCTGCGCGAGGTCAACGACAAGGGAGCACGGCTGCTCTCCCTGCTCAGTCTCGACTCCCTGCTGCGCAAGCTGCGCCTCGATTTTCGCGATGTGTTCGACAAGGGTTTCTACTTCGAATCCATGTCTGCTTCTGCCACCATCAAGCAGGGGCAGGTCAGCAACAATGATTTCTATATGAAGGGGGCGGCAGGCAATCTGCGCGGCGAGGGGATCGCCGATTTGGTGCGCTGGCGGCTCGACTACGAGCTGAGCTTTTCCCCGAATCTGGGTGGCACCCTGCCGGTGGTGGCGGCCTTTTCCATCACGCCGATCACGGGTCTCTATGTGCTGGCCCTCTCCAAACTGCTGGAGCCGGTGGTGGATGTGGTGACCCGCATCGATTTTCGCATCTCGGGCCCGCTCGACGCACCCAAGCTGATCGAGGCGGGACGAGATCGCGCGCGCATCAAGCTCAACCAGCAGCAGAAAGAGGCGGTTGACGCCGTTGCCCCCGGCCTGCCGACCCAAGAGGTGACCCCTTTCCTGCTGAGCCCTAAACACGCGGGGCCCGCTCAGCGCTGAACGAGCGGCCCGGCACCATCACAAGGAGTGAGCCATGATCCGACATATCCTGCTGATCGCCTTCAAGCCGGGCACCCAGCCTGCCCAGATAGATGCGGTGCGTACCGCCTTTCTCGCCATTCCCCATCAGGTCAGCGGCGTGACCGCCATGGAGTGGGGGGAGAATGACAGCCCGGAGGGGAGGGATGATGGCTTTACCCACAGCGTGCTGATGACCTTCGCCGACGAAGCAGCCCGCCAGCGCTATCTGCCCCATCCGGATCACGATGCCCTCAAGGCCATCTTCCGCCCGGTGCTGGAGCGCATCATAGTGCTGGATTACACCCTGCAGGCGGGGGATGCTGTCACCGTCTGATGGCCCAAGCGACAAGGAGAACGTCATGTGGTTAGCCGCAATACAGCTGGTATCTGGCCGTCACTGGCAGGATAACCGGGAGCAGATCGCCGCCGAGCTGGCAGCCTTGCCAAAAGAGCGGCCGCTGCTGGTGCTGCTGCCGGAGAACTTTGCCCTGTTTGGCGAACGACAGGGCTATCTGGATGGTGCCGAGGCAATCGTCTCCGATCCCAGCGCCACTCTGAGCGGAGCAACGCCCATTCAACAACAACTGGCCGAATGGGCCCGCGATTATGGCATCTGGCTGGTGGCTGGGGCTATGCCGACCACCATCGCAGGTTCTGACCATATCCACACCAGCTCGCTGGTGTTTGACCCAAGTGGTGAGCTTAGGGGCCACTACCACAAGATCCACCTGTTCGACGTGGATGTGGCGGACAATCACGGTCGCTATCGGGAGTCGGAAACTTTCAGTGCTGGTCAGGACTGCGTGCTGGTGGACTCCCCCTTTGGTCCCCTCGGCCTCTCGATCTGTTATGATTTGCGCTTTCCCGAGCTCTACCGCCAGTTGGCCCGTGCCGGTGCCCGCGTGCTGCTGGTGCCTGCCGCCTTTACCGCCGTGACAGGCGAGGCGCACTGGGAGCCGCTGCTGCGGGCTCGCGCCATCGAAAACCAGTGCTACGTAGTCGCGGCCAATCAGGGCGGCACTCACGAAACGGGGCGCCAGACCTGGGGCCACAGCATGGTGATCGACCCCTGGGGCCGGGTGCTGGCCAGCAAAGAGTCCGGGCGCGGCACAGTGCTGGCGAAGATGGAGCCCGGGCTTATCGACGAATTGAAACGCACCATGCCAGTGCTGCAACACGCCCGTTTGCTCTGATGGTGTGGTGAAAAATTGAAACGCAGCCGTTTGCCCGTGCTGGAGCATGCCCGTTTGTTGTGATGGTGTGGCTTGTTGCCAACCCGTCGGCAAGACGATTTAAAACAGCTCGTTACGAGAGTGGAGAAGAAGATTGAGTCTATTGAGCCAGGTTAGTGCCTCCCTGTTGGCCCCGAACGACCTCGACGAAGGGCGCCTGCAGCAGCTGCTCTGCAGCCTGATGAGCCATCAGGTGGAGTTCGGCGATCTCTATTTCCAGCGCAGCTGGCACGAGTCCTGGATGCTGGAAGATGGCATCGTCAAGGATGGCAGCTACAACATCGATCAGGGGGTCGGGGTGCGCGCCGTCAGCGGCGAGAAGACCGGTTTCGCCTACTCGGACGAGCTGAGCCTGCTGGCGTTGCAACAGTCGGTGACTGCCGCTCGCGGCATCGCCGCAGCAGGTGCTCACGGCAAGGTGAAGGCGTGGACTCGCACCGAAGCGAACCTGCTCTATCCGGCCATGGATCCGCTGCAGACCCTCGACAAGCACCAGAAGATCGCCCTACTGGAGCAGATGGACAAGTTCGCCAGAAGTCTGGACCCCGCCATCAATCAGGTGATGGCCTCCATCAGCGGCGTCTACGAAGAGGTGCTGGTGGCCGCCACCGACGGCACCCTGGCCGCTGATGTGCGTCCGCTGGTGCGGCTGTCGGTGACCGTGATCGCCGAGAAGGGGGATCGCCGCGAGCGTGGCAGTGCCGGTGGCGGTGGCCGCTTTGGTTACGACTGGTTCCTCGAACTGGACGGGCTGGAGAGCCGCGCTTTTGGCTATGTGCGTGAAGCGGTGCGTCAGGCGCTGGTCAATCTGGAAGCCATCGACGCGCCAGCCGGCACCATGCCGGTGGTGCTGGGCTCCGGTTGGCCCGGCGTGCTGCTGCACGAGGCGGTAGGTCACGGTCTGGAGGGGGATTTCAACCGCAAGGGATCTTCCGCGTTTGCTGGCCGCATCGGCGAGCAGGTGGCCTCCAAGCACTGCACTATAGTCGACGACGGCACCCTGCCGGGTCGGCGCGGCTCCGTCTCCATCGATGACGAGGGGACGCCGGGTGGCTACAACGTGCTGATCGAGAACGGCATCCTCAAGGGCTATCTGCAAGACAAGCAGAACGCCCGTCTGATGGGGGTACCGCTCACCGGCAACGGGCGCCGCGAATCTTACGCCGCCATGCCGATGCCGCGCATGACCAACACCTACATGCTGGCGGGCCAGCATGATCCGGCTGAGATCATCGCCTCGGTGAAGAAGGGCATTTATGCCCCCAACTTCGGCGGCGGTCAGGTGGACATCACCTCCGGCAAGTTTGTCTTCTCCGCCTCCGAGGCTTACCTCATCGAAGATGGCAAGATCACCGCCCCCATCAAGGGGGCGACCCTGATCGGCAACGGCCCCGAGGCGATGAGCCAGGTCTCCATGGTGGGCAGCGATCTTGCGCTGGATCGCGGGGTCGGCATCTGCGGCAAGGAGGGGCAGAGCGTGCCGGTCGGTGTCGGCCAGCCCACCCTCAAACTGGATCAACTCACCGTGGGTGGCACCCAGTAAGCCTCGACGCAGAACAAGAACAGAGAGAAACCATGCTTACCCTGTCGAAAATATCCAATATCAGGAGCCAGCTCTCCCCCAGCGAGCTCAAGATTGCCGATTACATCCTCTCCTGTCCGGAACAGGTGACCCACTTCTCCTCTCAGGAGCTGGCCCAGCAGGCGGAGGTGAGCCAGTCGAGCATAGTGAAGTTCACCCAGAAGATCGGGTTCAAGGGCTTCACCGCCTTCAAGCTGGCGGTCAGCGAGGATCTGGGGCGCAAGCATGCCATCAAGACCGACAATGTCGGTGATCTCTACAATGGCATCGGGCGAGACGATGATCTGGAGACCATGGCCAAGAAGCTGGCGCAGGAGAAGATAAATTCTATCATCGAGACCACTCAGGCTCTCGACAGTGCTCTGCTGAAGCAGGTACTCGACACCATAGATGGCGCTGGGCGGGTACAGCTGGTGGGGATTGGCGGTTCGGCACTGACCGCCAAGGATCTCTGGTACAAGTTGCTCAAGATCGGTGTAACTACCCTGTTTGCCCAGGATAGCCATGTGCAGATCTCCATCGCCCAGACCCTGGGACCGGGTGATGTGCAGCTGGTCATCTCCTATTCTGGCGCCAGCCGTGATGTGCTGGCGGCGGCCGAGCTGGCCAAGCGCAATGGTGCCACCCTGATTGCCGTGACTTCGTTCCGGCAAACCCAGTTGCGCCAGATGGCCGACATGGTGCTGGATACGGTGGCGGAGGAGAACGAACTGCGTATCTCTTCCATCTCCTCCCGTACCGCCCAGAACACCATTACCGACATCCTGTTCCTCGGCCTGGTGCAGCGCAGAGACGAGCGAGCCTGGGCCCTGATTGACGGTACCCGGGATGCCATCGACCGACTCAACAAGGAGTGATGACTGCTCTCCCGCAGCATCATCCGTACAACAAAAAACCACCTGAACAGGTGGTTTTTTGTTGTCTGCTAGAGGTCAAGGGCCCAGCGGATAAAGGCTTTACGCCGCTTGGCATCGGCCGCCAGATAGAGTTCCCGCAGGGTGGCATCCGCCTGCTCCGGCGTAAGTGCCGAAGCTGTATGAGCGGTAGTTGCGGCTTGTGTTGCGAAAATGGGGGCCGGACTCACTGTTGGCGTATGGCTTGCCAGCAGGGCCTGGTAATCGGTGCCCAGACTATCCTGGTTGCGTGGCAGGGCTTGTAGTGCCAGCGGTTGTGAGGTGCCCTTGTCGTCACTCAGCAGCAGGGCCGGGCTGGCGGCAAACTGGCGGATAGCCGAGGAGCTGGTCAGCACCGGGGTGGTCAGTTGCAGCGTCCCTTGTGATGGTGCTGTAAGGGTAACCAGCAGAGGAGCCGAGGTCACGCGTCCCTGGCTCTCGTTGGTGGAGCGAGGGTCACTTGGGCTGTCAAAGCGGACCAGCAGTCGGGACTCTCCCGCCGGGAGCTCAATGATCCGGGTGAAGGCCGAGGGTTTGCCCTGTGGCGAGGCGAGCAGGGTGAGGGTATCGGCCAGCTCCAGTCGGGCGGCCGTGGCCGGTACGCTGAGCAGCAGGGCAAACAGGGGGGATAATAGTAGGGGAGAGAGCAGGGAGGATCGTGCCATCATAAGACTCCATGAAGGAGCCGGCCCGCAGGCCGGCAACCAGATCAGAATTCGTAGCGCAGGCCGAGGTGGTAGAAGCTCTCGCTGTTGCTGCTGCCACCAAAGCTGGTGATGGTGCTACCAGCCAGACCATCTTCACCATTGCGGATCACATAGGCGCTGTAGAGGGAAGATCGCGGGGTGAGCTTGTATTGCAGCTCCAGCGTAGTATCGCGCAGTGCCATCTGGTCGCCACCCTCGTTGACGAGGTGACGATAGCCTGCGCGGGCCCCCCACTTCTGGTTGATGTCATACACAGCGGTCAGTTCCCACACCTTGTCTTCACTGTCGGCACGGCCGTCGCGATAGGTCACCTGATCCTTGCTATAGAGGGCACCCAACATCAGAGGGCCGAGATAGTAGCGGGTACCAATCCCGGCGAAGCGATACTCATCGGCATTGGGATCGACCTTGCTGCCACTGCTCTGGGCGGCTTTGGTCTGCTGATACGCCACGACCGGAGCCAGTTTGCCGGCACTGCCCAGATCGAAGGTGTAGCGCAGGGCACCGTTGTAGCCGTAATCGAGATCCGAAGTGCTGTTGCCGAGGATGTAGGCGAGCGAGAGATCCAGATTGCCGAGGGTGTTCTGGTACTGCAGGGTGCCATCCTGACGGAACACCTGCACGGCGGTGGAGTCCACCTTGCTGGCCTGACGAGCCATGGAGACATCAGAGGCCGCAAACACATCGCCAATATCGGTGAACATGATGAGGCCGGAAGAGACGCGCCCGCCGGTCACCTTGCCCCACTGGCCACCGTCGATCCCGGCCCAGACGTAACGGGCAGTGAGATCGCTGCTGTTCTTCTGCACGTTGTTGGCGTATTCGGCTGCATTGACCTGATATTGCGCCATGCCGATCACTGCGACATCGTCATTGACGGTCTGACGGGCGGTAAAGCCGATACGGCCATCGAAGTCACCCTGATCATTGCCGCTCTTCTTGTCGGAAATATTGAAGCCAAGACGACCGTAGAGGTCGACGTTGGAGCCATCGTCAGCCTGATAGATGACGGCCGCATGAGCGGAACCTGTGCCGAGCAGCGCGGGAAGAATCAGAGCAAGCATGGATTTTTTCATTTTTTATCGTTCCTGTACGGGCTCTGTGCCAGAGCCGGGATGAGTTTGGCCATGACCCCGATTGCTCGGGGCCAGACCTTGGCTAGAAATCCGGAGGAGGGATTAACTCAGATCGACGTTCTTGCAGCCGAACATCAGGGTGAAGAGGTAGCCGCCGAGGTAGGCAACGGCGAGGCCGACCGCATAGACCATCATGCCGGGGAAGATCCCCTGGGCGGAGGTCATCAGCGGCAGGGCGACGATACCGGATGGTCCAAAGACGGTGTTGAGGCCGACCGGCAGACCCAGCCAGGAGATCAGGCCAACCACGAAGCCGCCCAGCGAACCACCGCAGCAGGCGGTGATAAAGGGTTTGACCCGCGGCAGGGTGACGCCGTAGATGAGCGGCTCACCGACACCCAGAATGCCTGGAATGATGGTGCCCTTCACCTGAGTGCGCAGTAGGGAATCCTTGCCTGCCCGGCTGTAGAGCGCCAGCGCTGCGCCTACCTGTCCGGCACCGGCCAGCGCCAGGATAGGAAACAGGGAGTTGAAGCCTTGGGCATCCATCAGCGCAAAGTAGACGGGAACGAACCCCTGGTGGATGCCAAACATCACCGAGATGAGGAACAGGCCAGCCAGAATAGCGGTACCGAACGGGTTGCCATTGAGGTTGATGAAGAGCCAGGACATGCCGTTATAGAGTTGCACGCCGAGGGGCATGATCAGGATAAAGGTGACAGCTCCCATGATCAGCAGGGTGATGCAGGAAGTGAGGATCATATCCAGACTGTCCGGCATGTAGCGGCGAACCTGGCGCTCAACCGAGGCGCCGATGATGCAGGCGATCAGCACGCCGATGATGTTGCCGCGGGGATCGATCTGATGCCCGAAGAAGTCGGTGATACCGGAGTAGATGCCGCTGCTGGCCTGAGGGTCATAACCCATGACAAACAGAGAGGCGATGATGGCACCGTTGACGCCGGAGCCACCAAACGCCTTCTGGGCGTTGTAGCCGATCAGGATGCTGAGGAAGCTGAACAGTCCCTTGCTGAAGAGCTTCATGTAGCCGACGAATTCGGCCAGCATGCCCCCTGTCTGCTGTCCTTCCAGCAACAGGGTCTGTTCGATCAGGGTGGCACAGCCGAGCAGCAGACCCGCAGCGATAAAACCGGGGATCAGCGGAGTGAAAATGGTGGCAAACTTGGCCAGGAAGCGGTGCGCCGCACTGCTCTGCTTCTGCTTCAGCGCCTGCTTGTTGGCGGCGGCGATGTCGCCAAGATCCGCAGGTTGCGGGCGGGGGGCGGTGAGGATGCCAGCATCCGTACTCAGCATACCGTTCATCATTTCGCAGGCGGTCTGGGCTTTGCCCGGACCAAGCACGATCTGGAACTGGTTGTCGCTTTCAATCACCCCCATCACCCCGGCGATCCGTTTGATAGTATCGCGATCGGCATGCAGGCTGTCCGCCAGGCTCAGCCGCAAGCGGGTCATGCAGTGGCCACAGTTGGTGATGTTATCCCGGCCGCCGATGGCCTGGATGATCTGGCCAATCATGGAATCAGTTATTTTTGCCATAAAGAACCCGGTCAGTCTGATGTGAGGGGGCGGATGCCCCCGCTGATGTGGTTATCCTGTCGCCATTACTGGCGCGGCCAATGTGCGGTCGGCCGATTAATCAGTGCATTTGCTGATAAAGCCGCCGCTGTTTTTCAGCCGCTCTCGTGCTTCGCTGGCAGAGATATTGGCCAGGATCATTACGATGGCGGTCTTGCAGTGGCTATCTGCGGCGGCAAGAGCCTGCTCGGCCGTGCCACGGTCACATTCGGTTGCTTCCATGACGATGCGCTTCTGGCGTTCCACCAGTTTGGCGTTGGTCGCCTCCACATCCACCATCAGATTGCCGTAGACCTTGCCGGTGCGGATCATGGCACCGGTCGAGAGCATATTGAGGATCAGCTTCTGGGCTGTGCCCGCTTTCATGCGGGAGGAGCCGGTCACTATCTCGGGTCCGACCACGGCGACTATGCTGATGTCGGCCGCTTTGGCGAGCGGGCTGCCCGGGTTGCAGCTGATGCTGCACACTGTGGCACCCAGGCTCCTGGCATACTGCATGGCGCCCAGTACATAGGGGGTTCGTCCACTGGCTGCGATACCCACCAGTACATCGTTGGCACTGAAGTGGATGTTTTTAAGATCGTTGGCACCGAGTTCTGCATCGTCTTCGGCATTCTCCACCGCCTGCAGTATGGCCTTGTGGCCCCCGGCAATCAGGCCGATGACCCGTTCGGCAGAGACACCGTAGGTGGGTGGGCATTCGCTGGCGTCCAGAATGCCGAGGCGCCCGGAGGTGCCTGCCCCGATGTAGATCAAGCGGCCGCCTTTGCCAAATGCCGCAGCAATAGCATCGACCGCCTTGGCGATCTCGGGCAGCAGTTGGCCTACAGCCACTGCTACGTGTTGATCTTCTTGATTGATGATCCGCAGCATATCCAGCGTCGGGAGCTGATCGATCTCGATGCTGGCTGGATTGCGGGTTTCAGTAATCATGCTTGATAGGTCAATGGTCATCGCTTCCTCTACTTCAGGTCGTCGCCATTCCCGGCGTAAATCATTCTTCTCGATGCGGGTCATCATGCTCGATTTTTGATTTTTATTATGAGACTGATGTCGCATAATTAATTATTCCAATTATTTTCTTTTTAAAGGAGGTAAAATTCCATCAGAGGAGCATAGAGAGAAGAGGGAGTGACAGGGGGATTGGCTAGCCTGCTTGATGGACATGCAACAAAAAGCCCCGGTCAGTAGGCCGGGGCTTGCAGAATCATCGGTGTTAATTGACCGAGATGGCGCGGGCGTCGATGAAGTAACGGGCTTTACCCTGTTTGTCGATCTGGATTTTGGCGAGCAGCCTCTCTTGCTGCCTGTGTTCCCACAGTTGTTCTATGTTGGCAAGAGCTGGATTGGCTATGCCGAGCACATTCAGGTATTCGTGAAACAGGCTATGACTGCCGATTTCGGTCAGCATCTTGGTCATATGGGCACTCTTCTGGAACAAGGGGGGCAGATACAAGATAGCCATGTCGAGCTGAATGAGTGCTGTACAAAAAACAAACAGAGCTTCTGGCAACAGCAGAGATAATGCGGGTCAGCGAGTGCGGGATCGCAGACAACAAAAAGCCCCGTTCGGTGGAGCGGGGCTGGCTGGTTATTCGGTATCAGTTGATGGATATTGCGCGAGCATCGATGAAGTAACGGGCATTGCCCTGTTTGTCGATCTGGATTTTGGCGACCAGCTGCTCCCGCTTTTTATATTCCCAGTGTTGCTCAATTTTGGCGAGGGATGGGCTCGCAATCCCAACCACGTTCAGGTACTCGTGAAACAGGCTATGGCTCCCTATTTCGGTCAGTATCTTCTCCATCTGCATACTCTCCTGAAGTTGAGTGGGTATTCATCAACAAACCTATCAGCGTCCGTCTGAATAAAGTCTGTATAAAAAACAAACTAACCCATTTTTGTGTCAATAACATGATCAGGAACAAGATCAGTGCAGATCGTCAGGGACTTTTTGATACCGTTTTCAATCAGGGCTGACGGGCTTTTGCGGCAACTGATCAAACGTGCCGGAAGCCTGCGGTAGCGCCGGTGCGGTTTGCACGGCCTGGCCACCGTGGAAGACCGGATCCTGTGCCACTTCCTTGATGCCGTTGATGCAAAACTGCATACCCATGCAGACCAGCAGGAAGCCCATGATGCGGGTCATGGCATCGATGCCGGTGGCGCCAAGGATCTTGCAGACCGGATCCGCCAGCTTCAATACTCCCCAGCTGATCAGGCTCATCAGAGCAAATGCAGTGACCATGGCGCCATAGATAGTGAGGCGGTTGTACTCGTCAGGCAGCTCGGCAATCTGGGCTGCCCCGCTTATTACCAGCGCCATGGTGCCCGGCCCGCACATGCTGGGCATGGTGAGTGGTACGAAGGCGATGCTCTGGTTGATATCGACCCCGCTCTGCTGGCTGGGGGCGGGGAACAGCATGCGAAAGCCGATAAAGCCGATGATGAGCCCCCCGGCCAGGCGCAAACCCGGGATGGAGATCCCGAACAGATCCAGAATCGAAGATCCGATAAAGAAGGTGATGCAGAGGGTGCAGAACAGATAGATGGCCGCCATATTGACCTGACGGCGCACGTGTTCGCGCGACATCCCCTTGCTCAGCCCCAGCAACAGGGTGGCTGTGGTGGGGGGATTGACCATGGGCAGCAGCGCCAGCAAGGCGAGAAATACGACCTGAAAGAACATGTTGAGCCTCGGGTAGCAAGGATGAATGGGAATACCTTGATCCAGGTGGTCACCTGACTCAAGAGGGAGGCTATCTTATGCTGGCGAAACTGAACATAAGCAGTACAAAAAAGCCCCGGCAGTTACCGGGGCTTGTTGTTCGGGTCAGGCCGCTTGCGGCGCTTGCTGTTGTCGGATGGCCCGTTGCTGGAACCAGAGCCAGAGGCCGATGGCAAAACCCAGCACCGACAGACTCACCACATAGTGGGAGGGGGCAAGCATGTCGCTCTTCATCCAGAGGGTCACCGCCATCGGGGTGAGGCCACCGAAGATGGCGTAGGCCACGTTGTAGGAGAACGACAGACCGGAGAAGCGCACCACCGGCGGGAAGGCGTTGACCATCACGTAAGGCACGGCACCGACAATCCCGACCGCAAAGCCCGCCAGCATGTAGAGCGGCACCAGCTGGCTCGTACCGGCCGTCAGACCGTGATAGAAGGCGTAGCTGGAGCCAGCCAGCAGCAGGGAGCCGAACATGAAGGTAAGACCGCTGCCCAGCAGGTCGATCAGTCGACCATAGACGATACAGCCGAGGGTCAGGGCGACGATCGCCAGCGAGTTGGCGGTCAGGGCGTCCGCCGGGCTGATGCCATAAACCTTCTGCAGATAGGTCGGGGTCATCAGGATCACCACCACGATCCCGGCGGAGAGCAGCCAGGTGAGCAGCATGGAGACTACGACGCTGCTCTTGTGGTTGCGCAGCACCGCCTTGAGGGGCAGCTCGTCAGCCAGGGTCTTGTTGGCTTTCATCTCGGCGAAGACCGGGGTCTCGTGCAACCAGCGACGCAGGTACATGGCAACGATGCCGAAGATGCCGCCCAGCAGGAAGGGCACCCGCCAGCCCCACTCGCTCACTTCGGCCGGCGTCAGGCTCTTGTTGACCGCAGTGGCAATGAGGGAGCCAAGCAGGATGCCGGCCGTCAATCCTGCGGTGAGCGTGCCGCAGGCGACCCCGACCCGACGGGCAGGGACGTGCTCGGCGACAAATACCCAGGCGCCCGGCACTTCACCGCCGATGGCAGCGCCTTGCAGGATCCGCAGTCCCAGCAGGGCGATGGGGGCGCCGATGCCGAGCACCGCATAGGTGGGCAGCAGACCGATCAACAGGGTCGGCAGCGCCATCATGATGATGCTGAGGGTGAACATCCGCTTGCGACCGATGAGATCGCCAAAGTGGGCCATGATGATGCCGCCAAGCGGGCGGGCCAGATAACCGGCTGCGAAGATGCCGAAGGTCTGGAACTGGCGCAGCCACTCGGGAATGTCGGCCGGGAAGAACAGCTCGCCGATGACCACGGCGAAGAAGACGAAGATGATGAAGTCGTAAAACTCCAGCGCGCCGCCGAGGGCAGCCAGACTCAGGGTTTTGTAATCCTGTCGATTGAGGGGGCGGGCGTGATCGTGCTGTTGTGTGGTCGTGGTCATATCCGTATGTTTCCCATCGGTTTTTTTAGTTATTGTCACCCCGTGCAAGGGGCATATACAGGTGATCGAGAGTATGCTGCCTGCCTCTTGTGTGTAAATCGCGCAATTCGCAACACTGTCTTGCATCTTTTTGGGGCAATCCGAATGCCCCGCTGGCGGAGGAATGATGGAAAAGAAACGGGTGCTGCTCTCCTGGAGCAGCGGTAAGGATTGCGCATGGGCATTGCATCAGTTGCGGCAAGACCCCGCCATCGAGGTGGTGGGGCTGTTTACTACCCTCAATCAGGCATTCGAGCGGGTGGCGATGCACGGGGTGCGCAAGCAGCTGTTGACCGAGCAGGCCGCCTGCGTAGGGCTGCCTCTTATCACCATCGATCTGCCCTGGCCCTGCAGCAACGAGGGTTACGCCCGCATCATGACCGGCTTTATCGCTGATGTGGTGGCACAGGGGATCCGCCATATGGCCTTTGGCGACTTGTTTCTCGAGGATGTGCGCGCCTACCGTGAAAAGCAGCTGGCAGGTACCGGCATCGAACCTCTGTTCCCGCTGTGGGGCAGCAATACCCGTGAACTGGCGCCGCAGATGGTGGCCGCTGGGTTGAAGGCGCGGATCAGTGCTCTCGACCCGAACAAGCTGGATGCCAGCCTGGGGGGGCACAATTTTGACGAGGCACTGCTGGCGGCGCTGCCGGAGGGGGTCGATCCGTGCGGCGAGAACGGCGAGTTTCACACCCTGGCCTATGATGGCCCCATGTTTCTGCGCCCGCTGGCGATCTGCACGGGGAAGACGGTGGAGCGCGATGGTTTCATCTTCACTGACTTGTTGCCTGCTGATTCCAGCACCTAGTCGAGTTTGGCCTCCTGATCGCTCTTGTCGTCGTTGTAGCGCAGCGCGATCTCGTGAAATTGCACGTGGATGTGAGCGAAGGCATCCGTGATGTCGGGATCAAAATGGTTGCCCCTTCCCGCCAAAATGATGGGCACCACCTCTGCATGGGTCATGGCTGCCTTGTAACACCGCTTGCTGATCAAGGCATCGTACACATCTGCTAGCGCCATCAGTCGGGCCGAGAGGGGAATCTCATCTCCTATCAGACCGTAGGGGTAGCCGGTGCCATCCCACTTCTCGTGGTGGTAGCAGGCGATCTCCTTGGCCAGTCTCAGAAATTCCACCTCTACCCCCAGTGCCTCCTCGGCGTGGACTATGGCCTCCTTGCCAAGGGTGGAGTGGTGTTTCATCTGGGCGAACTCATCTTCATCGAGTTTGCCAGGTTTGAGCAGGATCCGGTCCGGTACGCCGACTTTGCCGATATCGTGCAGGGGGGCCGACTTGAACAGCAGCTCTATTGTCTTGGGGGTCAGCTCGGCACGAAAGCGAGGGTGCTCGCAGAGAGTTTCCGCCAATAGCTTCACATAATGCTGGGTGCGCAGAATGTGGTTGCCGGTCTCGTTGTCCCGGGTTTCGGCCAGAGAGGCGAGGGAGTGGATGGTGATGTTCTGGATCAGCTCGTTTTCTCGGGTGCGTCGTTCCACCTCCTGCTCCAGATAGGCATTTTGGTCATGTAGCAGATCCCGTGCCGCCTTCAGCTCAAGGTGGTTTCTGACGCGGGCCAGCACGATGGCGGGGGAGATCGGCTTGTGAATATAGTCCACGGCGCCGAGAGCCAGTCCATGTGCCTCGGCGCTCTCCTCTACCTTGGCAGTCAGAAAAATCACCGGAATATGCCGTGCCTGCGGCATCTCCTGCAGTGCCTGCATCACCTGATAACCATCCATCCCGGGCATCACGACATCAAGCAGGATCAAATCTACCCGGGAGTCTGATGACAGTATCTCCAGTGCCCGCTGGCCACTGATGGCGACCTTGACCCGGTATTGTGGGCTGAGCAAGGCGCTGAGCAATGAGAGGTTTTCAGGGGTGTCATCGACCACCAGCAGGGTGGGCTTGGTATCGGGATCCAGCAGGTTGAGCATGGTGGTGCCCTCACTCTTGGTTGAACAGATCGGGCCTGAGGGCCCGGACTCGTTGCAGATGTGCAAGTGCATCCGTAAAACGGAAGCCGGTAATGGCGTCAGCTATCCTGGATGCCGTCTCTCCCAGCACTCTCGTCAGCTGCTGCTGATGCTGCTGGAACAGGGTCAGAGCTCCGGCATCATCTTCCGCCAGCAGCCGGATCAGCTGCGCCAGCAGGGGCGCCAGGTCGACTTGTTCTTGCTCCGGCAGGTCGGCTGTGGTCTGGGTGGGTAGCAGGGCCTGTAGGCCATCGCTCAGTTGCTGCTGCATCTGCAGCCCCTGTTCCGCCAGTGGAAGCAGGCTGGTGGTGTCATCCCCCCGGGAGAGTGCACTCTCCAGCCTGGCCGAGATACCCCGCAGTGGTTCGGCGCCCAGAGTGGCGGTAATCCCCTTGAGGGTATGGGCCTGACGATGGGCCTCCTCCCGGTCGTTCTTCTGCAGGGCGGCGATCAGGCTCTGCATGGGCCGGGTGCCCTGTTGGGCAAATCGTTGCAGCAGATCCTGATACCACCCCCAGTTGTACATCAGCCGTTGCAGGGCGGCTTCGGCATTGAGTCCGAGCGCTCTTAACTGAGGCTGCAATGGCTGGTGCTGTGGTGAAGGTGCGCTCTTGGGTATTGCATCGGTTTCAACGCTGAAGGCAGGGGCCCAGCACTGCAGTGCGGCATAAAGCTTGTCGGGGTCGATGGGCTTGGCGATGTGGTCATCCATACCGGCCGCCAGACAGCGTTCCCGGTCACCGGCCATGACATTGGCCGTCATGGCGAGGATCGGAGTGTGGTGCCCTTCGCTCTCTTGCTGGCGCAACTGACGGGTGGCAGTCAGTCCATCCATCACCGGCATCTGCATGTCCATCAGGATCAGGTCGTATGGTTGTTGCGCAGCCATTTCCAGAGCAATGGCACCATTGGCAGCAATGCTGACGTCGATGCCCGCCGCTCGCAGCAGTTCCATGGCCACCTGCTGATTCAGCTCGTTGTCTTCTGCCAGCAGTATACGGAGTCCCTCGAAGCGATAGTTGTGGGTAGGCTGGGTGGGCTTCAAGGCAGTCGCCGTGGTTTGCTGGCCGAACAGCCCAATGATGGTATCAAACAACACAGAGGCACAGACTGGTTTGACCAGCACCCTATCAAAGCCGGCGGCCTCTGCTTCGCGAAAAATCTCTTCCCGCCCATAACCTGTCACCATGACCCGATAAAGCCGCTTGCCAAGGCCGCGGGCGATGAGGCGGCGCCCCGTCTCTATGCCATCCAGCCCGGGCATGTGCCAATCCAGCAGCACCACCTCGTAGGCGTTACCTTCCTGCTCGGCACAGGCGATCATCTGCAGCCCTTGCTGACCCGATTCGGCGGTGTCGACCACGAAACTCATGCTGCGCAGCAGGGCAGCCAGTATGGTGCGGGCGCTGGCACTGTCGTCGACCACCAGTATGCGGCGGCCACGCAGATCCAGACTTGGCAGATAGCGTGAGCGGTATCTGCCGCGGCCGAGTCGGGCAGTAAACCAGAAAGTGCTTCCCTTGCCCGGTTCGCTCTGCACGCCGACCTCCCCTCCCATCAGTGCCGCCAGTTCGCGGGAGATGGCGAGCCCGAGGCCGGTGCCGCCGTATTTGCGGGTGGTGGAGCTGTCCGCCTGCTGGAAAGACTGGAACAGCCGTTGCTGCTGCTCCTGGCTCATGCCGATCCCCGTGTCCTGCACCGAGCAGTGCAACAGCACCTCTTGCGGTCGTTTCTCCAGACAAGTGACCTTGACCAGTATCTCCCCCTGCTCGGTGAATTTGACTGCGTTGTTGGCGTAGTTGATCAGGATCTGGCCGAGCCGCAGGGGATCGCCATAGAGCAGGGTGTCTAGCTGGTGATCGACCTCGAACAGCAGTTCTATGCCTTTGGCTTCGGCCTTCTCGCCCACCAGGGTTGCCAGATTTTCCAGCACATGGTCGAGATCGAACTCGATCTGCTCCAGATCCAGCTTGCCCGCCTCGATCTTGGAGAAGTCGAGGATATCGTTGATGATGCCGAGCAGGTGATGGGCCGAGCGCTGGATCTTGCCCAGATAATCAGCCTGCTGCGAGTCGAGGCGTGTTTGCAGGGCGAGGTGGGCCATACCCAGAATGGCGTTCATCGGGGTGCGGATTTCATGGCTCATGTTGGCGAGAAAATCGCTTTTGGCCCGGGTTGCGCTTTCTGCCAGCTCATAGGCCTGCTCCAGCTCCTGATTCTTGGTCTGCATCACGGCGAACAGCTCATCCCGGGTCGGTTCAGCGAACTGCTGCTGCATCTGCAACAGCAGAGCGTCATCGGGCCAGTGTGGCAGGTGGCATACCAGAGCGATGGCGGTGTCAGCATGAGGAACCAGCCGGATGCTGCCATGGGTTGCACCGGGTGCGTTGTGCTGCAGTGGCTCGTCGGCCGAGAGGGAGACCCACAGCTCCCGCGTATTGCTCTCCAGCCAAAGCTGGAGTTGCAGTGAGTCGATGGTTGCCGTCAGCTGGCGCACCAGCTCCGAGGTGGTACCCGCCAGCGGCGCCACGAAGGTGGGGCTCTTGTCGATGCAGGTGAGCACCTGGATCACCTTGCGTCTGGCGGTGAGGGCTGCCGTCGGGCCAGAGAGCCTGATATCACCGATCAGCTGCCGCATCTAGCGCTCCTTCTCTGGTTGTACCCGCAGCACAATACAGCTCGCATCGTCGGTGCTGCGCCCACTATGGTCTATGACTTGACGGGCCAGAATGACGGGATCAGCCCCCAGATCCAGTGCGCCGTCACGCAGGTTGAGTGACTCGCTGATGCCATCCGAATAGAGCATCAGCACATCCCCCGGCTTGATGGGCTGCCGTTGCAGCAAGGGGGTGGGGAAGCGCTCCCCCAGCACCCCATCACGGGAGATACCGCGCCAGAGGTCATGGCCGCGCAGACAGATGCGGGTGTTGCCGATGCCGGCGTAGCTCAGTTCACCCCGTTCACTGTTGACCAGGGCTATGCCAGCGGCCGCTCCCCGGGTACCGATGCAGTGTTGGTGCAACAGCTGCAGCAGAGGTGCCGGCTCCTGTTCAGGGGTGTTTTGCAGCGCCTCTTGCAGTATCAGTGCCAGCTTGTTGGCCGAGGAGCCGTGGCCGCTGACATCGATCAGTACCAGCAAGACGCCGTCGGATGTGGGCCGGATAAAGACCAGATCGCCGGAGACCTTTTCCGGATAACAGGGTCTGTTTTCGCTAGCCCAGACCAGTGTCAGACCTGCCTGCCCCCATTGTTGGGTGGGCGTGATGAGACGTGGGACCGAGGGTACAGAACCCAGCCATTTGCGCGCCTGCACCAGGGTGCCCCCTTCCGGCGGTGTGCTGATGGTGAGCTCTGACATCATGCGCCGCACGCCGGGCAGTCCCAGTCCCAGGGTGCCGGAAGTGCTGTAGTGATCCTGCAGGGCCTGATAGACATCCGATATGCCGGGCCCTTTGTCACGGGCGATGATGTCGATGCAGGATCTCCCCTTCGGGTGATGGAGCATCAGGGTGATCTCCCCCTGCCCGGCGTATTTCAGGATATTGCTGCCAAGTTCGGAGACCACTGTGGAGAGCATGGCGCGATCCACGTCGGATAGGTTGGCGATAAATGGGAGCCGACGAACCGACATCACAGCCAGGTGCAGATCGATATCGTGGCGTAGCGGATAGCTGGCCTCCCGGGTCGCATGCTCTTGTATCATGGCGGTTTACTCCTCGCCCTGGAGGCGGCTGACATGGGCAAAAGCGTCGTCCATGTCGATGAAGCAGCGCAGTGGCCCGGGCTGTGCCTCGGCTAGCGCCAGAAATGCGGCGATCCCGGCATTTAGCCCTACCAGCAGGCAGGTGGCACCCAACAGACGGCACACCTCGGCAAGTTTGCAAACCTGTCTGAATTCATGGTGATCCAGTAGCATGACGCCGGAGAAGTCGAGCAAGACTGCATGGTGACGCCCGTGTACCAGTCGCTGGGAGAGGGCCTGCATCAGCATCTGCATGCCGTCGTCTCCGAGATCGGGGCGCATGCTGACTACTATGCAGTCGGCCATATCGGCGATGCCAAGATCGTTGTTGAGCTGCATGGTCATTGCCGCGACCTAGAGGGCTGAGCCAACCCGTTTGAGCGCTATTTCGAAGGCGTCTCTCAGGGTCGCTGTGGTACGGACGTCACCGACCGACACCCCCAGCTCCACCATGGTACGGGCAATGGCGGGGGAGACTCCCGAGATGATGGCTTCACAGCCCATAAACTGGGTCGCCTTGGTGATCTTGATCAGCTGGTTGGCGACGCCAGTGTCCACGGTGGCGACTCCGGCAATATCCAGCACAAAGACCCGGGCGCGGGTTTCGGCAATCTTGGTGAGCGACTTGTTCATCACGTCGGCAGTGCGCATGGAGTCGATGATCCCAACCAGTGGCAGCAGCAGGATCCCGTCCCAGATAGGGGTGACAGGGGTCGACATCTCTTGCAGAGACTTGTGCAGCTCCTCGCGCACTCTGGCGGCCTCTTCCGCTTCCACCATCGCCTGTTTGAGCTGGCGGTGCTGCTCCACCTGCGCCGTGATGTCGGTGGCAAACTTGACGATTTTACTGGGCTTGCCGTTCAGATCCAGCACGGGGTTGTAGGAGCCCTGGATCCATACCTCCTGTCCCTGCTTGTTCAGGCGGCAGAATTCGCCAGCCAGAAACTCGCCCCGGCGCAGCGTGTCCCAGAAGGCGAGGTAATCCGCCGACTGGGCGTAGTCTGGGTCAACCAGCAGCCTGTGGTGTTGCCCTTTCAGCTCTTCCAGCTGGTAACCCACTATGTCGAGAAAGCGTGGATTGGCATCCAGTATGGTGCCCTCCAGCGAAAACTCGACCTTGCCCATGACCCGGCTCAGCGCATTGAGCTGGCCCTCGAAGCTGGCCGTGAGCTGCTTCTGCCCGGTCAGATCCATGGCGTACAGAGTCATACGAGATAGTTGTCCATTGTCATCCAGAACCGGGCTGCAGGCTCCACGGATCCAGACATCCCGTCCCGGCTTGTCCAGCAGGTGAAGCTCGTCCTCCTGCGAGGAGCCGCTGCGCAGTGCGGCCTGAAAGGTGTCATGTGTGGCGGATTGCACCTGGTCCGGGGAGAGCAGCATGCCGTAGTGCTTGCCGGAGAGCTCATCTAGCGTGTAGCCCATGAGGCTCAGAAATCGCGGGTTGGCATCAAGGATCTGCCCCTCTGGCGAGAGTTCGAGCCGTACCAGCACCTGATCGAGGGTGTCTATCCCGGCATGATGAGTGGAAGGGGCCGAACCTGTGGTATTGGAAGAGGAAGTGTGCGCGTCCATGGCATCTCCAGAGAGAGTCGTTGATTTTGATATCAATAGCGGGTGTTAAGCAGTTATAGCCCACTCTGGCTCTTCCAGCCGATATCTAGGGTCAAAAGAGGCTTGTCATATCCTGGTTGGTGGAGGCTTATCCCGGGCGGATAAAATGGGGGGCTAGCCACCAAGACCGAGACCGTGAGCCAGATCCTGCAGCAGACCATGAATATTCCGGCCGACCAGCTCAATCCGGTGATCTTCGCCGGTGGCCAGCGGGGCAGAACACCAAGGTGCAGTGGCTCAAGGATAAGCCGATGACGCTCTTCTACGGTGATATCAAGGCGGCGCAGGAGGTCGGCATTCGCGGCATTCGGCTGCTGCGGGCCGCCAACTCCAGCTATCGACCACTGCCGTTGGCAGGGGCGCTGGGGGAAGAGGTGGTCATCAACTCCCAGTTCTGATCCGGAGCGGATCCATACAACAAGGGCGGGGCCATTGGCGCCCGCCCTTCTGTTTTTAAGGAGTCATGCAAAGGCGTAGCGCCTTGGTCAGCTCCGGTTATCAGTCAGCCCACGGCATCTCGGGCAGGCTGTCGAGGAATTCGCCGTAGCGGGTCAGATTGAAGGGGCCCTGATCGGCCTCCATCGCCATCAGCTCGGCCCCTAGGGCGCAGGCGATATATTGCAACGCCTCTTCCCGCGGGGTGCCCTTCATCACCAGCCGCATCAGGGTCGCCTTCACATGGGGAGGGTGACCATCGTTGAGCTGGTTCTCCACCATCTCCAGCAGCGTCTCTTCGTCAAAAAATTCCTGAGTGTCGTTCATGGGATATCCGCAACAGTGAATGTGGCGGCCAGTATAGCCTGAATGTGACTAACACCTTGAATGGCCAGCGAATAAACAATCCGATGAGGAGGCCATTTGTTACCCATAATTAGGAAGAGTTTGCCAAGGCAAACAGGTTGGAACACAGATAACATGGATGGACACGCCTATGCCCACGATAGATTCCCTGCTGGCTGAGCCCAAGCTACTGCCCCAGATCCCGGAAGTGATGCGCGATTTGATCCAGACCTTCAATGAAAAGGATCCGGATCTGCTGAAGATCAGCAAGTTGATCAACAAGGACCCTGTCATCTCCGCCAAGTTGCTGCGGCTGGCCAACTCGGCCAAATTCGGCAGCAGTCGTCAGATCGGCACCGTCAATGAAGCCGCGGTGCGGCTGGGGTTGGCGATGGTGCGCAACATGGTGCTGGCCTGCGGGCTCACCGAATCGGTCAAGGCCGTGCCCGGCATTGATCTCAAACATTTCTGGGGCTGCGTCTTCAACGTGGCTGAACTGGCCCGCCGTCTGGCGGTGAAGAAAGGGATGAAGGGAGATGAGGTTTTTACCTGCGCTCTGCTGCACGATCTTGGCCGGCTGGTGATGCACGTGGGGCTGCCTGAAAACACTGTCCACCACATTCACGATCTGGAGCTGCACAAGGGGCGGGCCAAGGCAGAAGAGCTGGTGGTTGGCTTCAACTATGCCCAGGTCGGGGCGGCCATGGCTCGTTACTGGAAGTTTCCCGATACCATCAGCAATGCGGTGGAGTATCACTACAATCCCATGCTGGCCAAGGTATTTTCCGCCGAGGCCGGGTTGATCCATCTGGCCATTGTGCTGGCGGCCCAGTCCGATGTGGGGGAAGAGGCGCCCCCTGAGTGGCCCCACAAGGTGGCAGATGCGTTGGGGCTGAGCTGGGCCGATTGCGCTGCCCAGTTCACTGCGCTGCGCGAGCAGGGCAACGGCTATGCCGGACTGCTGGCCGCCTGAGCCCGTTTCTCCCATCTCGTCAGGGGGCGCACTGCGGCCCCTTTTGTATGAGTGATGGTGCCACAGGCTTGCCAGCCCGGGAGTGACGGGGCACTCTTTGCCCTTCACTTTCCGTTTGAGAGCCCTTGCCATGATTGCCTCCTCCCGCCTGATCCTGCGCGAAATGATCGCCACCGACGCCCCCTTCATCCTTGAGCTGCTCAATGACGGTGACTTCTATCGCTACATCGGTGATCGGGGCATTCGCACCCTCGAACAGGCGCAGGAGTATATCCAGCAGGGGCCGGCAGTCAGCTATGCCCGCTATGGTCACGGGCTCTATCTGGTGGAGCGCAAGGATGACGGTGCCAGCCTCGGTATCTGCGGTCTGATCAAGCGCGATACCCTGGAGCAGGTCGATATCGGTTACGCCTTCCTGCCGCAATATCGTGGCCAGGGCTACGCCATTGAAGCGGCGCAGGCCGCCCTTGCCGATGGCAAAAGCCGGTTGGGGATCGGGCAGGTAGTTGCCATCGTCACTCCGGGCAACGAGCGATCCATCGGCCTGCTGGCCAAGCTGGGGCTGGTGCACAGTCGACTGGTCAAATTGAGCGAAGATGCCGATGAGTGCCTGCTGCTCGAATCCGGGGTAACGGAGTAACGTTCCGGCTGTCTGCGAGCCGGTCGATGCCAGGAGAAGGGAGTCCCACTTTCGGGAACAAGTGTCCCGTTTCCTAAGATCTTGTCAGCCAGCCCATCAAAAATGAGTTTTTGGGAGTCTCTGTTCCGTAAGCGAGACGCACCTGACGGGACCAGCCCTGCATAGTAGGCACACTGGTTTCACCGTCATTGGAGCAATGGACATGAGAACTCCCAATATCACCTTTATCGGCGCAGGCTCTACCATCTTTGTGAAGAACATCCTGGGCGATGTGTTTCACAAACCGGCCCTGAAAAATGCCAACATCTCCCTGATGGACATAGATCCACAGCGGCTTGAAGAGTCCCAGATTGTGGTGCGCAAGCTGATGGATTCCAGCGGTGCCAAGGGGCTGCTCAGTTGCCATACCGAGCTGAAACCTGCGCTGGCAGGGGCCAACTTTGTCATCGTTGCTTTCCAGATCGGCGGTTACGAGCCCTGTACCGTGACCGATTTCGAGGTGTGCAAACGCCACGGTCTCGAACAGACCATTGCCGATACGCTTGGGCCCGGCGGCATCATGCGGGCACTGCGCACCATCCCTCATCTTTGGCGGGTGTGCGAGGTAATGAGCGAGGTGTGCCCCGACGCCACCATGCTCAACTACGTCAACCCGATGGCGATGAACACCTGGGCCATGTATCAACAGTTCCCTCATATCAAGCAGGTGGGACTGTGCCACTCGGTGCAGGGAACGGCGCACGAGTTGGCCCGTGATCTCGGCATCGATCCGGCGACCTTGCGTTATCGCTGTGCCGGTATCAACCACATGGCCTTCTATTTGACCCTTGAGCATCAGCTGGAGAGCGGCGAATTCGTCAATCTCTATCCCGAGCTGCTGGCTGCCTATGAAGCGGGGACTGCCCCCAAACCCGGCCTGCACCACAACCAGCGTTGCCAGAATCTGGTGCGCTACGAGCTGTTCAAGAAGTTTGGCTACTTTGTTACCGAATCTTCCGAGCACTTTGCCGAGTACACCCCCTACTTCATCAAGCCGGGACGCCCCGATCTCATCGAGCGCTACAAGGTGCCGCTCGACGAGTATCCCAAGCGCTGCGTCGAGCAGATTGCCCGCTGGCAGGATGACCTCACTGCCTATCGTCAGGCCGAACGGGTCGAGGTGCCCGAATCGAACGAGTATGCGAGCGTCATCATCAACTCCCTCTGGAGCGGTGAGCCCAGCGTCATTTATGGCAACGTCAGAAACGACGGCCTCATTACCAACCTGCCGGATGGCTGCTGCGTGGAGGTGCCCTGTCTGGTGGATGCCAACGGCATTCAGCCCACCGCCATCGGTCGGCTGCCAACCCATCTGGTCGCCCTGATGAGCACCAACATCAACGTGCAGGCGCTAGTCACCGAAGCGATCACCGAGCGCAAGCGGGAAAGCATCTACCATGCAGCCCTGCTCGATCCCCACACGGCGGCAGTGCTTGGCATGGACGAGATCTACGCCCTGATCGACGAACTGATTGAAGCCCACCGCGGCTGGTTGCCGGAGTGGATTCACGGCTGAGCAAGAGCCCCCTGCGGGGGGCTTAACCCCCAAGGAGATAAACCATGAGCGTCTCGCTGAAAACCAAGTTGAGCTATGGCTTCGGGGCCTTCGGCAAGGATTTTGCCATCGGCATCGTCTACATGTACCTGATGTTCTATTACACGGATGTGGTGGGGGTGTCGGCTGCCTTCGTCGGCACCATCTTTCTGATTGCCAGGATTTGGGATGCGGTCAATGACCCCATCATGGGGTGGATTGTCGACAATACCCGCAGCCGTTGGGGCAAGTTCAAACCCTGGATACTGATAGGTACAGTGGTCAACTCCATCGCCCTGGTGATGGTGTTCAGTGCCCACTATTTCGAAGGGACGGCCCTGCTCGTCTATGTGGCCATCACCTACATCCTGTGGGGCATGACCTATACCCTGATGGATATCCCCTTCTGGTCGCTGGTGCCAACGTTGACCATCGACAAGCACGAGCGCGAGGCACTGGTTCCCTATCCCCGCTTCTTTGCCAGTCTCTCCTGGCTTATTACCGGTGCCATCGGCCTCAAGGTAGTGGACTATTTTGGCCAGGGGGACAAGGCCCACGGTTTTCTGATGTTCACCTTCATCCTGGTCGCCTTCTTTCTTGTCTCGACCCTGGTCACCCTGCGCAATGTGAAGGAGCGCTACAGCTCGGCCGCGACCCCCACTGTCAGTCAGCAGCGCACCACCATCATGGATTCGGTCAAGCTTATTTTCCGCAACGATCAGCTCACCAGCGTGCTGTTTATGGCGCTCTGCTACAACGTGGCGAACAACACCATCACCGCCTTCGCCATCTACTACTTTACCTATGTGATTGGTCAGGAGTCCCTCTTTCCCAGCTTCATGATGTACGGGGGCATCGCCAACCTGATCACCCTGATGATCTTCCCGCGGCTGGCCCGCTTCATCTCGCGGCGGGTGCTCTGGGCGTTGGCCTCACTCTGCCCCATAACGAGCTGCCTGATGCTGATGTATATCGGTTTCATTGCTCCCCAGAATGTCGCGCTGATCATCCTCTCCGGCATCCTGCTCCACATAGGTACCGCCCTGTTCTGGGTGCTACAGGTGATCATGGTCGCCGACACGGTCGACTATGGCGAGTACAAGCTTGGCACCCGCAACGAGAGCATCGCTTACTCGGTGCAGACCATGGTGGTCAAGGCTGGCTCGGCCTTCGCCGGCTTCTTCATCGGTGTCATGTTGACTCTGGTCGGTTATGTCCCCAATGCGGTGCAGAGTGCCGAAACCCTCTTCGGCATGCAGGCCATCATGGTGGTGCTGCCGGCCATCTTCTTTGCCCTGACCCTGTTTGTTTACTTCCGCTTCTACAAGCTCAACGGCCACTACCAGAGCAAGGTGGTAGATCATCTGATGTGCAAATATGAATCCGAAAGTATCGAGGCCAAGCAGGCGCAGGCGGCGGCCAGCTGATCTCTTTCACCTATAACGGCGACCTTGGGGTCGGCGTTCATCATCAAAGGAGTTGAACATGGGATATCCAATGAGTCGCCGGGCCCGTCTCTCATGCGCCATGATGGCGGCAGGCATCGCTACCCTCTGTGCGCAGCCGGCGGTCGCCGCCGGAGTGGAGGCAGCATCGCAACCGGCCGTGCATCTCAGCTCTTCCAGCACCGAACTGGCGGAAGGATTCAACTGGGCGGCCGCCAAAACGGCGCAGTTCATCATGACCGGCCAGCGTGGCGTCACCAACAAGGACGAGTACCACCCGGAGGGGGATGGCACCGGCCTGCATGACTACATCCCCTCCTACTGGGCCGGCTATTACGATCGCACGGCCTTTTACGGACGCGACTTTGCCCATCAGGTTGCCGGTGCCGAGATTGCTGGCTGGCGCGCCGAGAACTTTTCGATGTTCAAGGTGTTTGCTCGCAATGCCACCGACGCGCGCAAGTGGTATACCCTCTGGGCCTTCAACTTTGATGGCTCTCCCCACACCATCGACTACAAGGACGAGAGCTGGTTCGTGCGCGAGGTGCCCGCCCAGTTCGAGTTGGTGGAGAAGGCTTACCACGCCTACCTCTGGAGCGGCGATCGCCGCTATATCGAGGATCCCGAGCTGTGGTCCTTTTACGGCAAGGTGCTGACCGACTTCATCGCGCTGCATGATGAGCAGCACCCCAACGGGATCGCCGAGGGCAAGGGAGGTATTTTCCAGGGATCCTGCACCTACAACGAGCGGGGCGAGCACCCGATAGAGGCAGCCGATGCCATTGGCTCCCAGTATCAGGCGACGCTGGCTTATGCCGCTATGCTGCAGGCTCGCGGTGAAAAGCGGGCGGCGCAAGTCTGGCAGCGCAAGGCGGTGCTGCTGAAGCGCTACTTCAACGAGGAGTGGAGCCGGGTTGCCGGGGATGAGCAGGGCCACTATGCCCGCATACTCGACAGCAATCTCAGCAAGCGCAACGATTTTGGCAAGGAGAACAGCTGGTTTATTCCGATGAAGCGGCTATCTGAGCCGGGGCCGCGCAATGACCGCTATCTCGACTTTATCAGCGAGATGGTGGGCGAGGGGATCGGCTCGACACCACAGGCACCCGCCAACATCGAGGCCTACACCTATCTGCCGGATACCTATTTCCCCTATCAGCGCAACGAGGAGGCGTGGCGCTGGATGCGCTACATTCTGGCCAAGCGAAATTTCCCCCATGAGCGGCCTAGTCAGGGCACCAATGGCGACTATCCGGAGATCTCCTTTACGCTGGTGTCGCAGACCGTGGAGGGGATGATGGGGGTTGAGCCGGATGCGGCCGCGCACCGGGTGGCAACCCTGTCCCGATTGCCCGCTTTCATCGACTGGGTAGCCATCGAGCAACTGCCGGTCGGGGCCCACCGGTTGTCACTGCGCCATGAGGGCGTTACCGCCAGCAAGTTGGGCAACACGGGGCCGCGCGCGCTGTTCTGGGAGGCCCGCTTCCCGGGCAACCACGGATTCCTGCTGGTGGATGGCAAGCTGCGCAAGGCGCGTATGCAGCGCCTCAACGGAGTCACTGTGAGTGCGGTCGAGGTGACTGTGCCGCCGGGTGGACGAGTGAATGTATCGGTACCGTCCCGCTAAGCGGTGAGAGATTGAGTCAGGGGGGCGTGAGCCCCTTTTTTATTTGGGAATTTACTGCGAAGAGTTGGCCCGTTCCCGACTCAGTTGGCGGTAGCGACTCGGTGTCAGCCCCAGATAACGCTGGAAGGTCTCATAGAAGCGGCTGCTGGAGTTGAAACCTGCCGTCAGTGCGACATCGAGGATGGTGCGGTCGGTATCGCTGAGCAGGGCTCTGGCATGGTTGATCCGCATCGCGGTGACGTACTGCTTGATGCTCATCTGCATCACCTTCTGAAACAGCCCCATGGCGTAGTTGGGGTGCAACCCAACATGATCGGCCAGCTCCCTGGTGGTGAGCGGGGCATCATGGTGGGCGGCAATGTACTCGAGCATCTGCTGCACATGGAACTGGGAGTGTTTCGAGGCACCCGTCGTCGTCCCCTGATTGCTGTGGTTGGCGAGCAGGCGGCTCCAGCCATCCAGCCCTAGGCGCCGCAACATCAGGCAGATCTCGTCGGCAACCAGTTGCTGACGGCCAGGGTCATCCATCCGGCTTTCCGTGACCCAGCGGGTCAGTTCAAACTCGCTCACCAGCATGGCTGATCGCGACTGCAGTACGCCGCCATGGGTGACCTGATTCAGCAGCTCCCGATTGATGGGCCAGGAGAGAAACAGATGGATCGGTATATTGATGAGGCCCATTTGCGAGCAGTGGCCGATACGGGTCAGCTGATGGGGAATGGCCGCCCAGAACAACCCTGCATGCCCTGCCGCCAGGGTAAAGGATTGGCCATTCATGGTGTACTCCACATCGCCATCGAACGGGATGTTGACTTCCACCTGGCCATGCCAGTGGTAACCGGCCATCTCGTGGGGAGCCCGCAGTTCCACATCGATCGCCTCATAAACGGAGTAGAGCGAGAGGGGGCTGCTTAGCCCCTCATCGGTCTCGTGCACGCTGGAAAAGTAGGGGCGTTCAAGCTTCGTCATCATGCAGGCATCGTTATCAGGTGGATTGAAGAGACCCTGTTTGTATCACCATTCCGAGTCTCTGCCTGTGGCGGTCGTTCCGTTATTGCATCTTGTGGTGCACCAGAGCGGGAAACTGCCGGTGAACTCACAGTTGGGGTATGCAGGAGACAGCGGAGTTGCATGCTCTACCCCTGTTGTCCCCTGCTCTGCGATGTCATCTGGACACCAGCCGCTCCAGTCCGGTGAGTGCTTGTTCCAGATAGCTGCGCGGGCAGCCCAGATTGAGGCGAATAAAGCCCTGCCCCCCTTTGCCAAAGCCGATCCCCATCGACGGGACAACTCTCGCCTCTTCGATAAGCCGCTGTTTCAGCTCATCGTCATCCAGCTCCAGCTGGCGGCAATCGATCCAGGCCAGATAGGTGGCATCGGCCTCCATCAGTTGCAGACGGGGCAACCGGGTTGCCAGCTGCTCGGCAAACCAGTGGCGATTATCTGTCAGATAGGCGAGCAGTCCGTTTAGCCATGCCTCGCCGTGCTGATAGGCCGCAGTGGCAGCCTCCATGGAGAGCGCATTGAATACATCCAGACCATGGGCATCGAGACGCTGTTTGAAGCGCTGGCGCAGCGCAGGATCCGGGATGATGAAGTTGGAGATGCGCAGCGAGGAGAGACCGAAGCTCTTGCTGGCAGAGGTCGCCACCACCATGTTGGGCAGCAAATGGGGCGGCAGGGAGAGCACCGAGGTGTGCCGATGGCCAGCCAGTTGCAGATCGGCCCAGATCTCGTCTGATACCAGCGTCACGCCGTGCTGCTGGCACAGGGTCGCCAGTTCATAGAGCTCGGTGAACGTCCAGCTCCTGCCGGTCGGGTTGTGGGGATTGCAGAGGATCATCATGGCGGGGCGCTCCACCATGAAGAGACGTGCCAGCTGCGGCAGATCCATCTCGTAGCGATTCCCTTTTCGCAGCAACGGGTTATCTAGCAGTCGTCGCTCGTTCAGCGCGATGATCTTGGCAAAGGAACCATAACAGGGGCCCTGGACAACAATCCCTTCTGCGGGTTGTGTCAGCATTTGCAGTAGCAGCGAGATGCCGGGGATCACCCCCTCGACGGAGTGGATCCACTCCCGTTCTATGGTGATCTGATGGCGCCGGGCAAACCACTGTTGTATGGCGCTGAAGTAGTCATCCCGTCGCTCGCTGTATCCGAATACGCCGTGGGCGACCCGCCGTTGCAGTGCCTGCTGCACGGTTGGTGGACAGGCAAAGTCGAAATCGGATACCCACATGGGTAGCAGATCGCTGCCGTCGATGCCAAGGTACTGGGGCATACAGTCCCACTTGATGGAGTTGGTATTGTGGCGATCAATCACTTGGTCAAAGTTGTGCTCCGGCATCTTATCGCTCCTCCGCCACTGTCATGGTCCGCGGCTCCCCTGTCACCTCTTTCCGGTCTGCATGGGCGATGCCAATACCGGTAAAGCCGTAGCCCAGGGCAAAGAAAAGGGCGGCATAGCACTGGATGGCCCAGGGGAGGTAATCGAGCGTCGGGATGCCAAGGGTGCCCGCCATATAGACACCAGCAGCCGTCCAGGGGATCAGGGGCTCAATCACGGTGCCCGCATCCTCTATGGTGCGGGAGAGGTTCTTGGTATCCAGCCCCATGCGACGGTAGGCGTCCTGAAACAGCTCGCCCGGGATGAGCAGGGCCAGCTTGCCGTCACTGGTGGCACCGGTGACCAGCAGGGTGGTGGCAATGGTCGAGGCGATCAACTGGCCAGTGGAGTGAATAAGGGTCAGCAGGCGATTGATGATGAGGTTGAGCGCCCCCGTCAGGGTCAGTACACCGGCAAAGGAGAAGGCGCAGAAGACCAGCAGAATGGTGCTCATCATCGAGAACATGCCACCGCGATTGAGTAGGCGGGGGATATCGGGGAGCAGCTGGCTGACGTCATGACCCAGTGGGGTGAACATGGTGAGGTTGAAGCCGTCGATCAGGGCATTGAAACCGGACTGTAGCGGCAATCCCTGCAACGTAATCCCGAGGATAATGGCGATGGCGCTGGCCAGCAGCATCAAGGGAATAGTGGGCTTCTTGGCGATCGCCCCCCACAGCACAATCAGCGGGGGCAGCAGCAGGAGAGGATTGAAGTGGTAGAGCTGCTCCAGTGTGGACAGGATGGTGATGACCTTCTCCGGTGTGGCCACCTCTTCACCGATGACTGAAAAACCGGCGACGAAGAAGACGCCGGCAGCCAGCAGGAAGCTGGGCAGCGTGGTCCAGAGCAGGTGCTGGATATGGGCGTAGAGGGTGGTATCGGCCACAATGGCGGCGAAGTTGGTCGAATCGGAGAGAGGAGAGATCTTGTCGCCGAAATAGGCGCCTGACACCACCGCCCCGGCTGCCGCTGCCAGCGAAACATCCAGACCGTGCGCAACCCCCATCAGGGCTACCCCGACGGTGCCCGCTGAGCCCCAGGAGGTACCGGTACAGACCGAGACCAGACTGGTGATGAAGAAGGCCGCAATGAGAATGTATTGCGGACTGATCAGCTTGAGCCCCCAATAGACCATGTAAGGGATGGTGCCGCTGAACATCCAGCTGCCAATCAATCCACCCACACAGACCAGGATCAGAATGACCGGCATCGCCTTGGCCAGCTTCTGGACGATGGACTGGATGATCTCGTCCCAGCTATATCCCTGCCAGCAGGCGAGCAGTGCTGTGAAGATGGCGGACAGCAGGAGCAGTGGCTCAATGCGCAATCCCATCAGAACATAGCCAACGATCAGGAGCCCCAGCATCACCAGAATGGGTAATGTGGCAAGCCCCAGGGTCAGGGTCTTTCTCTCTTGTTTCATCACAGTTGATCCATCGCTTCAGAACATGGCGCCATTGTGGGGCGAGCAGCCTGGTGGAAATGTGAGCCTTGCACGCCAGCCATGTAACCGGTTACATGGTGTTCTGGAACGTGATCATGGTCGCAGAAGGGGAGGTTGCGTCAGGGGCATAACCGACTCGCGAATGACCAGTGCAGGGGTGAACTCATGGATCTCCGGGCCCGGGTCCTGCTGTTGCAGTCGGGTGATGGCCAGCTCGGCAGCCCGTTTGGCCATGGTCTCAATGGGGTAGTGCAGAGTGGTCAGTGTCGGGTAGAGGTAGCGGGCCAGCATGATGTCATCGAACCCGATAATCGACAGGTCTTCAGGGATCCGTCGCCCGCATTTTCTCAGGTGCGACATCATGCCTGCCGCCATCACATCGTTGAAAGTGAGCACGGCGGTTACCTCGGGGCACTCAGCAAGCAAGCGCGCCGCCGCCTGTTCGCCCCCCTCCTCGGTAAAGGGCTGGCTGATAACCCACTGTGGTTTGAGTGCCAGATGATAGTGAGCCATTCCTTGCTCATATCCCTCCAGGCGGAGCTGCCGATCGGCGATGGGCAAATCACAGGTGATGAAGCCGATCCGGCGATGACCTTGAGCCACCAGATGGTCGACGGCGGCTCGGGTGCCTGCCCGGTTGTCCAGCCAGACACTGCGGTGAGCCAGCTCGGGCAGATAGCGATTGATGGGAATGAGTGCTGGCATGTGTGAGGCGTAACGGAGCAGCAGTTCGTCAGAGAGGCGAGTGGTATGGGCAACGATGGCTTCGCAGCCCTGATTGATCAGAAACTCGAGCCCATACTGCTCCTGCTCGCTTTGATGGGACCCGCTACAGACCATCAACCGAAAGCCGTGCTGCCGGCTGATGGCTTCTACTCCGCGGGCCAGTCTGGCAAAGAAGGGATCGGCCAGATTGCCGGTCAACAGGCCGAGCATATTGCCGCTGCGTTTTGCCAGAGCCACTGCCGCCATGTCGCGTCGATAGTCGAGCGCACGCATTGCTTTCTCTACCCGTTCCCTGGTCGCCGGTTCAACATGGGCAGAGTTATTGATCACTCTTGAGACGGTTGCCGTCGAGACCTTGGCGAGGGTTGCGACCTGTCTGATGGTGGCCATCTGATTGCCTTGTTCATACTCCGGAGATAAGGGGCTCTCTTATAACGACAACTCGGTATGTCAGCTACCTCTTGCGGTTCGCTTTACTGCGATTTGTGATCGGAGTGGCACATTGGTGGTTTGCAAGGCGAATGAGATAAAGAGGCTAAGGGAAGGAGCAGAGACGATACGGGGTGTACTATCACCAGATGATGGCGGAGGGGGATAAGCAAAGAGGCCGCCGTGAGTTGCGGCCTGTCTGCATCGGACGCTGCCGGAGGGCAGGCAGGATCAGTTGAGGTCTTCGATGGAGAACTCGCCAGCGATACCATCACAGGAGATGGCGAAACCGCCGCTGAAGCGGGTGCTGAACTGGATCAGAAACGCATCATTGTCGTGCTCTTGCACAGGCAGGTTGATGGGTTTGCTGCGACGCAGGGGCTTGTGTGTTTGTACTGCTTTCATCATGGTATTTCTCTATATAAATTAGGTGTTTGCTCCTTGTATTGGCAAATGTCAGGTCAATGGGCGCGGTCGATTGGGTGAACGACAAGCGCGCAGGAATACCCAGCCCGGTTAAGGGGCGTCTGCACTTTCAAGGAATATGCTGATGCATAAATCAAATTGGGTGGGCAGATCGGGTCTGCACCGTGAGAGCCGGGCAACGCAGGCAGACAGCCTGACGGTTCTCAAGGCGAGTAAATCAGAAGAAGGTTATGCGGGTACTGGCAGGATTCATCGTGAGGTGAAGCATTGCAGGATAAACATAAACAGGGCTGATTAACTAGCCGGCGCGCATTCTCTCCTCGAAATGAATAAAAAGCAAACAATAATTTGCCGATGTTGAAGTCAGTACGCTTTTCCTCTGTGTAATCAAGGCGCTATCAGCAGCAAATATTCGCAACTATCCGCCATAAAAAGAGGGCTCCCGACGGGAGCCCTCTCTCATTCTGCAATCAGCACAGTGGGCCGACTCAGTAGTCGCCACAGGCCTTCTTGGCGGCCGTGATCATCGGGGTGATGGTCATGCCTTGCACCACGATGGAGAACATCACCACCGAGTAGGTCATCACCAGGATGACCTCCCGCAGATCGACGCCATGTTCCGGGATCATCATGACGCCGGAGGGGAGTGCCAGCGCCATCGCCATGGCCAGACCACCGCGCAGGCCACCCCAAGTGAGGATCCGTACCGAGAAGGTGTTGTAATTGCGGAATCGGCGGAAAGCCACATAGGGCAGCGACACGCTGATAAAGCGGGCACCCAGGCAGAGCGGCACCGCAATGACCAGCAGGATCCAGTCACGCCAGGCGAGATCCAGCAGTACCAGCGCCAGACCGATCAGCAGGAACAGCAGGGCGTTGAGAAACTGGTCCATCAACTCCCAGAAGTGATCCAGGTGGTGGCTGCTCTGCTCGGAAAAGCCGGAGTGACGGGTCCAGTTGCCGATCATGATGCCGGTGACCACCATGGCCAGTGCGCCGGAGACGCCGATCATGTTGGCAAAGGCAAAACCGGCGGTCGGGATGCAGAGGGTCAGCAGCAGCTCCAATGAACCGTCATCGGTGGCGCTGATCATCACGTGGGCGATAAGGCCCAGCACGGCGCCGAACAGAATGCCGCCGAGGGCCTCGTGCAGGAACAGACCGGCCACGCTACCGAAGGTGGGCTCGACACCACCAAAGGCGACGGCAAACACGGTAGCGAAGATGACGAGGCCAACACCATCGTTGAACAGGGATTCCCCTTCGATCTGGATGGCGATCTGGGGTGGCGCCTTCATCTTCTTGACGATGGCCAGTACGGCAATCGGGTCAGTGGGGGAGATCAGCGCGCCGAACAGCATGCAGTAGACCAGCGGCAACTCCCAGCCCAGCAGCTTGGCGATAAACCAGAAGCCGTAGCCGATGAGGAAGGTGGAGAGCAGGGTGGCAATGATGGCCAGAATGGTGATCTCCCACTTCTGGCTACGCAGCGCCTTGAGGTTGATGCCGAGGCCACCGGCGAACAGCAGGAAGCCCAGAATCCCCTTCAGCAGGAAGTTCTGGAAGTCGATGCTCTCCATGGTCTTGACGGCAAGAGGTTCCAGGTTGAACCAGCCCAGTTTGCCAAACAGCACCAGCAGTGCGGAGATCAGCATGGAGCCCGCAGTAATGGCGATGGTGGTCTGGATCTTCACAACATACTGGTTGGCAAAGGCGATAAAAATCGCCAACGCTGCCAGAAAACAGAGTGTGTAGTAGACGCTCATAGTTATTTTTTTCTCGTTGGTAGACAGCAAGCACGTATCCCTATGCAGGACGGGCATAGGTTACTCTCGGGCCCTATGTTACTCATTACCCATAAATGAGTATATGGTGGCGCATTTGGACTGATAGACGGCTAGATTTCCATTTTATTTGTTTGCTGTTAGGATGCTGTTTACGCAGTTGCATGGATGTAAGAGGAACACGCGGTGTCGAACGTAATGTCGAGCAGAGAGCCGAGCAAGCAGTCGGACGTAACAAAGAAGCTGGAAGCCTGCCTCAGGGAGCGGATCCTGATCATCGACGGGGCCATGGGCACCATGATCCAGGGCTACAAACTCGGGGAGGCGGATTATCGGGGTGAGCGGTTTGCCGACTGGCATACCGACATCAAGGGCAACAACGATCTGCTGGTGCTGACCCGTCCGGCGGTGATCCGCGAGATCCACGAGCAGTATTGCGCTGCCGGGGCCGACATTCTCGAGACCAACACCTTCAACGCCACTCGCATCGCCATGGCCGATTACGAGATGGAAGAGTTCTCGGCCGAGATCAACCGGGAAGCCGCCCGTCTGGCCCGCGCCGTGGCCGACGAGTGGACGGCAAAAGATCCCGCCAAGCCGCGTTTTGTAGCAGGGGTGTTGGGCCCCACCAACCGCACCGCCTCCATCTCGCCGGATGTGAACGATCCCGGCAAGCGCAACGTCACCTATGACCAGCTGGTGGCCGCCTATACCGAGTCGACCCACGCGCTGATCGAGGGTGGCGCCGACATCATCCTGATCGAGACCATCTTCGATACCCTCAACGCCAAGGCCGCCGCCTTCGCGGTGGAAGGGGTGTTCGAGGCGCTGGGCTACAGCCTGCCGGTGATGATCTCCGGCACCATTACCGATGCCTCCGGCCGTACCCTCTCCGGCCAGACCACCGAAGCCTTCTACCATTCGCTGCGTCACGTCAAACCTATCTCGTTCGGTCTCAACTGTGCGCTCGGGCCAGACGAGCTGCGCCAGTATGTGGAAGAGCTGTCGCGCATCAGCGAGACCCATGTCAGTGCCCACCCCAACGCCGGTCTGCCCAACGCGTTCGGTGAGTACGACCTCGATGCCGTCGAGATGGCGGCGCATATCCGCGAGTGGGCCCAAAGCGGCTTCCTCAACATGGTCGGCGGCTGCTGCGGCACCACCCCGACCCATATTCGCGCCATGGCCGACGCCGTGGCGGGCATCAAGCCGCGTGTGCTGCCTGAGCTGCCGGTAGCCTGCCGCCTGTCGGGTCTTGAGCCGCTGATCATCACCCCTGAATCCATGTTCGTGAACGTGGGTGAGCGCACCAACGTTACCGGTTCGGCCAAGTTCAAGCGGCTGATCAAGGAGGGGCTCTACGACGAGGCGCTCGATGTTGCCAAGCAGCAGGTGGAGAACGGCGCCCAGATCATCGACATCAACATGGACGAGGGGATGCTGGACGCCGAAGCGGCCATGGTGCGCTTCCTCAACCTCATCGCCGGTGAGCCCGATATCGCCCGGGTGCCTGTGATGATCGACTCCTCCAAGTGGGAGGTGCTGGAAGCGGGCCTCAAGTGCGTGCAGGGCAAGCCGGTGGTCAACTCCATCTCCATGAAAGAGGGGGAGGAGAAGTTCATCCAGCAGGCCAGATTGCTGCGTCGCTACGGCGCCGCCGTCATCGTGATGGCGTTCGATGAAGCGGGTCAGGCCGATACCCGCGCCCGCAAGTTCGAGATCTGCCAGCGTGCCTACCGGATCCTGGTGGATCAGGTCGGTTTCCCGCCGGAAGACATCATCTTCGATCCCAACATCTTCGCGGTAGCGACCGGCATCGATGAGCACAACAACTACGCGGTGGACTTCATCGAGGCGGTGAAGGACATCAAGACGCACCTGCCCCACGCCATGATCTCCGGCGGCGTCTCCAACGTCTCGTTTTCGTTTCGCGGCAACGAGCCGGTGCGCGAAGCCATTCACGCCGTCTTCCTCTACCACGCCATCAAAAACGGCATGGACATGGGGATCGTCAACGCCGGTCAGCTCGCCATCTATGAAGACATTCCGGCGGAGCTGAAAGAGAAGGTCGAGGCTGTGGTGCTCAACCTCAATGACAATGCCACCGAGGCGCTGCTGGCCATCGCCGAGAAGTATCGCGGTGCCGGTGCCCAGGCTGAGGATCCGCGGGATCAGGAGTGGCGCAGCTGGCCGGTAGGCAAGCGGCTGGAGCACGCACTGGTCAAGGGGATCACCGACTTTATCGAAGAGGATACCGAAGAGGCACGCGCTGGCGCCGAGAAGCCGCTGCACGTCATCGAAGGGCCGTTGATGGATGGCATGAACGTGGTCGGCGACCTGTTCGGCGCGGGCAAGATGTTCCTGCCGCAGGTGGTGAAATCGGCGCGGGTGATGAAGCGGGCGGTGGCCTATCTGCAGCCCTATATCGAGGCGGAAAAGTCGGGTGGCTCCAGCAATGGCAAAATCGTGCTGGCGACCGTGAAAGGGGATGTGCACGACATCGGCAAGAACATCGTCGGGGTGGTGCTGCAGTGCAACAACTTCGAGATTGTCGACCTCGGGGTAATGGTCTCCTGCGAGACCATTCTCAAGACTGCGCGGGAGGTCGGCGCCGATATCATCGGGTTGTCGGGCCTCATTACCCCGTCCCTGGACGAGATGGTGCACGTGGCCAAAGAGATGGAGCGTCAGGGCTTCAAGCTGCCGCTGCTGATCGGCGGTGCCACCACCTCCAAGGCCCACACTGCGGTGAAGATCGAGCAGAACTACTCGGAGCCTGTGGTCTATGTCTCCAACGCCTCCCGCGCGGTGGGGGTGGCCCAGAGCCTGCTCAGTCCGGATCTGAAGGAGGCGTTTGTCGCCCGCATCGACAAGGAGTACGAGAGCGCCCGGGATCAGCATGCCCGCAAGCAGCCGCGCTCCCGCCCGGTCAGTTTGGCTCATGCCCGCGCCAACCGGCATCAGCTGGACTGGGTTGGCTATCAGCCGCCCAAGCCCCGCGAGCTCGGGGTGCAGAAGTTCGAAGATGTGGCCATTTCGGTGCTGCGTCCCTACATCGACTGGACGCCGTTCTTCCTCAGCTGGGAGCTGGCGGGCAAGTATCCGCGCATCCTCGAGGACGAGATCATCGGCGAGGAGGCGACCAAGCTGTTTGCCGACGCCAACGCCATGCTGGATCAGCTGGAAAAAGATCAGAGCGTGCGCTGCGCCGGGGTGGTCGGCCTGTTCCCGGCCAACGCGGTAGGGGACAGCATCGAGGTCTACAGCGACGAGTCGCGCACCGAGGTCATCAAGGTGCTGCATCACCTGCGCCAGCAGAGCGAGAAGCAGGGCTTCCCCAACTACTGTCTGGCGGACTATGTGGCGCCGAAAGAGAGCGGCAAGCCCGACTGGATCGGCGCCTTCGCGGTGACCGGCGGCATCGGTGAGGAGGCCATCGCCAAGGCCTACAAGGCGCAGCACGATGACTACAACGCCATCCTTATTCAGGCGGTGTGCGACCGTCTGGCCGAAGCCTTTGCCGAGTATCTGCACGAGCAGGTGCGCAAGGTTCATTGGGGTTATGCTCCCGACGAGGCCCTCAGCAACGAGGAGCTGATCCGCGAAAACTATCAGGGCATCCGCCCGGCCCCCGGTTATCCGGCCTGCCCGGAGCACACCGAGAAGGGGAGCATCTGGGAACTGCTGGAGGTGGAGCAGGCTATCGGCATGCAGCTGACCGAATCCTACGCCATGTGGCCGGGGGCGGCGGTGTCGGGCTGGTACTTCTCCCACCCCGAGAGCAAATACTTCGCGGTGGCGCAGATCCAGCAAGATCAGGTGGAAGATTACGCCGCCCGCAAGGGGATGACGCTGGCCGAGGCCGAGCGCTGGCTGGGGCCCAACCTGAACTGACTCCCGCGTGACATCGGTTGATCTTTAACGAGAAACGGCGGCATCCTTGCTCGGGTTGAACAATCTGCGCAGAGCCGCCGTTTAACCTGTTGGTCACAGTGATGTGGTAGCGTGCGGTTTGGTGTGGTTTGTCTTGTTGTCAGGATAAACAATTGGCGTTGTCTTGGCGCTGTGGCACCTTATACTCTCCCGCCCCATCCTGCCCAGGCACAGCCTTCTAGCGGAATTGTCATGAAGATCGCCATTTTATCCCGTGAGCCGAAAAACTACTCCACCCGCCGTCTGGTCGAGGTGGCACAGGCGCGCGGTCATCAGGTAGAGGTGCTCGACACCCTGCGCTGCTATATGAATATCGCTTCCCACAACCCCTCCATTCACTACGAGGGTGGGGAGCTGGGAAGTTATGACGCCGTGATCCCGCGGATCGGTGCCAGCATTACCGCCTACGGCACCGCCGTGCTGCGCCAGTTCGAGATGATGAACACCATGGCCCTCAACAGCTCGGTGGCCATCAGCCGTTCCCGCGATAAGCTGCGGGCGATGCAACTGCTCTCCCGCCACGGCATCGGCCTGCCCATCACCGGCTATGCCCACAGCACCCACGACGTGCCCGACCTCATCACCATGGTGGGTGGGGCGCCGCTGGTGGTGAAGCTGCTGGAGGGAACCCAGGGGATTGGTGTGGTGCTCTGCGAGACTCAGAAGGCCGCCGAAAGCGTGATCGAAGCCTTTATCCAGACCAACAACAACATTCTGGTGCAGGAGTATATTCGCGAGGCCAATGGCGCCGATATCCGCTGTCTGGTGGTCAACGGCAAGGTGGTTGCCGCCATGCGCCGTCAGGCCCAGCCGGGGGAGTTTCGCTCCAACCTGCACCGTGGCGGCACCGCCGAGGCGATCAAGATCACCCCGGAAGAGCGAGCCACCGCGGTGCAGGCCGCCAAGATCATGGGGCTGGATGTAGCGGGGGTGGATATCCTGCGTAGCGCCCGTGGCCCGCTGGTGCTGGAGGTCAACTCCTCCCCCGGCCTGCAAGGGGTGGAAGCCGCCTCCGGCAAGGATGTGGCTGGCAAGATCATCGAGTTCCTCGAACTCAAGGCGAGCCGCAAGAACAAACCGGCGGAGTGAGCCTCAGGCTTGCATCTGTCAGATAGCAACAGGGCGCCCTCGGGCGCCTTGTTGCTATCTGGCTGGTGGGTTGGCGGTGCCACTGCGCCCTCACCCTAACCCTCTCCCAAAGGGAGAGGGAACTGTTCGGCAGTGATC
Organism: Aeromonas sp. 600282; assembly: GCF_049175755.1. Lineage (NCBI taxonomy): Bacteria > Pseudomonadati > Pseudomonadota > Gammaproteobacteria > Aeromonadales > Aeromonadaceae > Aeromonas > Aeromonas sp. 600282. Next base: position 188,343 of record NZ_JAAKVR010000004.1, read on the forward strand.
ATCGCCAATCGGGCGCTAAATACACCATCCTCCAGCCGGGTGTCGATTTGCCAGCCCAGCTTCTCGCAGATGCGCTGGATGATGGTGAGGCCGCAGCCGTAGCCGAGGATCTGATCCGGCGCCGCCGCCGTCGGGTTGCTGATGGTGAGCACCGGGCCACACAGCTCGATGTCGATATGTCCCTCGGCATAGCTCAGGGCATTTTTCAGCAGGTTGCCGAGGGCGATGGCGAGCAGGGAGAGGGGGGCGTTTACTTCGCTGCTCTCATCCAGATTAAGCCGGATATCGAGGGCCTCCCGCTGCAACAGCGGAGCGAGGCGGGCCAGCTCCTGACGGATCAGCGGGGTCACCTGCTGCAGCGGTCGCTCCACTGCCTCCTTGCGGCCCAGCAGCAGGAAGGTCTCGGTGAGCAGCGCCATCTCGTCGGCGGCGGCGCGGATGCGGGTGGTGGCGCGGGCAGCTGGCGCGGGCAGATCCGTCACCTTGCCGAGCAGGGCGGCCGAGCCCTGGATCACCATGTTGGGGGTGCGCAGCTCGTGGCTGGCGAAGCGACTGAACTCCTGCTCGCGGGCGAATACCGCGCTCACCTCCTGTTTACCGGCCAACAGTGCCAGCTCGATATCCCGCAGCTCCTGCCAGGGGGCGTCGGGTTCGAAATCCGCCTGATCCGGGGTGAGGTGGGCGACCCTCTGTTGCAGCCGTTGCAGCGGCCCTGTGATATGGCGTACCAGCCAGATGCCGAAGCCGAGGCAGGCGAGCAGCAGGGTCACCCCGATCAGTCGGGTGGCCAGATGCAGCTTGTCCTCGTAGGGGTCGAGGTAGTCATCGGCGTCGTCATTGAACACCAGATAGAGCAGTCCCTCACCGGAGGGGTGACGGGCCACCAGAAAGTGTTTGTCCTCCTTGCCCAGCTGATGCTCGAAAAAGCCGGGAGTCTGGTAGGGCTTCAGCCATTTCGGCAAGCGGCCCGCCTCGGTCCAGTAGCTGGAGAACTGTCTGGGGCTCGGAGCCGCCGCAGCCGGGCCGAGTCGCAGCCAGTCATCGCTGTAGCGGGTCACTTCGGCTTCCAGCCAGTGGCGCAGGCTCAGCTCCTCCATCTTGTCCTCGGCCACCAGCATCAGGCCAGAGAGCAGGATCAGCAGCACCACCCCGGCGCCGCCGAGCGCCATGATCAGGCGGCGGCGCAGGCTCGGCAGGCTCATGCGCTCACCAGTCGGTAGCCCTGGCCGTGCAGGGTCTCCAGCATGGAAGTGGGGAAGGGTTTGTCGAGCGCGTTGCGCAGGGCGTAGATGTGGCTGCGCAGGGCATCGGAGTCGGGCTCCTCATCCCCCCAGACGGTGTCGAGCACCTCCTGACGGCTGACGATGGCGGGGGCGCGGCGGGCCAGCAGGGCGAGGATCCGGAACGGGATCTTGCCGAGCTTGAGGGGCTCACCGGCGCGGGTGGCGCGGCCGCTGGCGACATCGACCGTCAGATCGCCAAAGCTGATGGCCCCCACATCGCCGCGCGGGCCGCGCAGGCTGAGGGCTTGCAGTCGCACCTCCAGCTCCTCCATGGCGAACGGCTTGACCAGATAGTCATCCCCTCCCGCCTTGAAGCCCGCCAGCTTGTCCTCCAGGCTGTCGCGGGCGGTGAGAAACAGCACGGGAGTGGCAATCCCCTGCTCGCGCAGGCGCGCCACTGTGCTGAGGCCATCGAGGCGCGGCATCATCACATCCATGATGATGACGTCGAAACGCTGATCCTCCAGCAGTTGCAGCGCCGCCTGACCGTGATAGGCACAATCGAGGCGGTGACCGGCCAGCTCCAGATAATCCATGATGGTTTCCGCCACCTGAGGATTGTCTTCTACTACCAAAATCTTCATGCTTTGCTCTCCTGGTTGGCGAGCGTTTCACGCTCTTTTCACACCGGATTCGGCATCCTGTTTGCCAGTGTAACCCCGAGGATCCCTGATGAAGAAGTCTCTCTGCGCCCTCCTGTTGCTGATCTTGTTGCCACTTGGCACCTCACAGGCGACCGAATTCAAACTGACCGGCCGCACCACCTGGCAGCTTGGCCAGTTGATGGTCAACGGCATGCCGTTCGTGATCGACGACCAGACCCGCTTCAAGGATTGGCTCAACGAGGATGATCTCGGCGGTACCTGGGTCGAGATGAAGGGGGTGGTGGAGAACGGCGTGCGCTATGTGCGCAAGGTCGAAGCCCTCGACGAAGATGACAAGGACGAGATGGATCTGGAGGGGCCGGTCGAAGGGGGGCGGATCTGGGGCTACACCACCTCGGATAACAGTCTGGCGCCGTTCGAAGGGCGCTGGCTCGAGCTGGAATGCAAGTTTGACGGCATGCGCCTGAGCCGCTGCCGCGAGGATGACTGATCCGATCTCTGCGTTCCGATTAGAAATGCTCCCGAATGAAGCCCATGCTTGTCCAGCATGGGCTTTTTGTTCAGGGACGAACGAAGATGGAACAATCGAGGAAGTGGTGTGCATGGATGCTGGGTCTGCCGCTCTGGGCGGCGCAGGCGGGAGCCGACGAATTGTGGCTGGTGGAGCTTGAGCACAGCGACGGCATCCGCCTGCAATTTCAGGGTGCCGAGGTGGAGCAGGGCAGTGCCGCCATCTGGCGGCAGGGGGAGATTTGGCAGCAGCCACTCAAACCCGGCGACCAGCTCGCCCTGCTGGTGGCAGATGGCGTTGCCACCCGGATTGAGCTGCTGGCCGCCAGAGCACCGCTGGCCAATCAACCCTGGCAGCGGGCGCAAGATCGCCTGCAATCCTTCGATGACCGGCAGCTCACGCTGGCCACCCTGGGCACAGTGCCACTCAATCCGCAGGTGCGCTGGGTCAACGGTTCGGCCGCCGATCTGCATGCCGGGATCGAGCTGGTATTGATCCGTTCGGCGGATGGAATATTGCAGGGAATTGAAGTGATCAATCCGGAAGAGTAATTCAGCATCTTCTTATTTAATATAGCTTCACCATATTGTGGCAGCCATTAAATAATGACTGTCACAATAGTTATGATTTATTCCTCAATAAAGTCATCGCTCTAATTATTTTCCTGTATCACCATTATTTTGTTTGTCATGGATGTTTTTTGGTGGTTTATTTTATTTGTGTCAGGTTTTGTCGGAGTCCATACCTGTCAAATGAAAAAGGATATTTCTACACAATAACAATTATCGTATGTCTGAAAGAGGGATAAATGATGAATAGAATAATTACCGCCAATCTGGCGTTTTTGGCGTCTTCATTGATGCTCGCTCAGGTGCAGGCGGCTGAACCTGTCTACCCTGATCAGGTCAAGTGGGCGGGTCTTGGCACGGGCGTCTGTGCCAGTGGTTACCGTCCTCTGACCCGCGATGAAGCCATGAGTATCAAGGGTAATCTGGTCAGCCGCATGGGGCAGTGGCAGATCACCGGGCTGGCGGATCGCTGGGTGATTATGGGGCCGGGATATAATGGCGAAATCAAACAGGGCACTGCCGGAGAAACCTGGTGTTATCCCAACTCACCGGTTTCCGGAGAAATACCAACACTCTCTGACTGGAATATTCCGGCGGGTGATGAGGTCGATGTGCAATGGCGGCTTGTCCACGACAATGATTATTTTATCAAACCAGTCAGCTATCTCGCTCATTATTTGGGATACGCTTGGGTGGGTGGAAATCATAGCCCCTATGTCGGGGAGGATATGGATGTTACCCGGGTTGGCGATGGCTGGCTAATAAAGGGAAATAATGACGGCGGCTGCTCCGGATATCGTTGCGGGGAGAAGAGCTCCATCAAGGTAAGCAACTTCTCATATACCCTGGAACCCGACTCCTTCAGCCATGGTCAGGTCACCGAGAGCGGCAAGCAGCTGGTCAAGACCATCACGGCCAATGCGACCAACTACACCGACCTGCCCCAGCAGGTGGTGGTGACCCTGAAGTACGACAAGGCCACCAACTGGTCGAAGACCGACACCTACAGCCTGAGCGAGAAGGTGACCACCAAGAACAAGTTTCAGTGGCCGTTGGTGGGGGAAACCGAACTGGCCATCGAGATTGCAGCGAGCCAGAGCTGGGCCTCCCAGAAAGGAGGCTCAACCACCGAGACCGTCTCGGTTGAAGCGCGTCCCACGGTGCCGCCTCACTCCAGCCTGCCGGTGCGGGTTGCCCTCTACAAGTCCAATATCTCATACCCCTACGAGTTCAAGGCCGAGGTCAATTATGACCTGACCATGAAGGGCTTCCTGCGTTGGGGCGGCAATGCCTGGTATACCCATCCGGAGAATCGTCCGACCTGGGAGCACACCTTTGCCGTCGGCCCGTTCCGCGACAAGGCGAGCAGCATCCGCTATCAGTGGGACAAGCGTTATATCCCGGGTGAAGTGAAGTGGTGGGACTGGAACTGGACCATCAGCGAGTATGGTTTGTCGACCATGCAGAATAACCTGGGTCGTGTGCTGCGCCCGATCCGTTCGGCAGTGACCGGTGACTTCTATGCCGAGAGCCAGTTTGCCGGCGATATCGAAATCGGTCAGCCCCAGACCCGTTCCGCGAAGTCTGCCCAGCTGCGCAGTGCCTCTGCTGATGAGGTGGCGCTTACCGGTGTGGATCTGGACAGCGAGGCCCTTGCCAACGAAGGGTTTGGCAATGTATCCCTGACCATAGTGCCGGTTCAATAACCTCCCTCGCAGGTCCCTTTCATAGGGGCCTGTTTCTGTTTGCCCTGCGCCCCTCGATTTTCCCTCTTTTTCTCCTCTTGTCCCTGAATGATCACAGTGGGAACCTGTAGCGTGCCAAGGGGATGCCAACGCAGGTTTGACCTCTGTTTGGGGTGGTCCCGTGATCGAGACATTGTTCACTCATTTGTTGCAAGAGGCGTGTTGGCCAGATTGTTAACGGCTTGTGCTTTAGATTTTCCCCCTTATACTGGCGCCATCTTGTCGGAGTGCTGACCGTCGAACGACGCGAAGCTGAGACCGTTAATTCGGGATCCGTGGAACCTGATCAGGTTAAAACCTGCGAAGGGAACAAGGGTAACTTGCGGGTTACCGCGCCGGAGGAGGGACAAGCCTCTTCCGCTCATCGAAGGGATCACCCTTGATGGGTCAGGGCGCACAGGAGGGAGTCTGTCCCGTCCGATTGTCCAGCACGTGGGGCGCCTTGCCCACAGCGTGCAGAGAGCGGGAAGGGGCAGTACAGCAGCGCGGAGATCCATCCCGCGCGCACTCCCTCCTGACATAAACACCCCGCCGCAAGTTCATCTTCTCCTCGAACTCCAGACAAGCAAATACCCATAACTTCAACCAGTTAATGTGAGTTTTGCTATGTCTACTTCTGTATCTGATACCAATAAATCCAGCCGCCGCGAGCAGCGTTCCAGCGCTCAGGCCTTTATCGACAGCCTCAAGGGGATGGCTCACCCCAACTCCCGCCGCATCTTTATCGAAGGCTCCCGCGCCGATATCCGGGTGCCTCTGCGGGAGATCCAGCTGGCCGACACCTTCGTCGGCGGCACCAAAGAAGATCCCCGGTTCGAGCCCAACGAACCGGTGCCGGTCTACGACACCTCTGGCCGTTACGGGGAGGAGGGGGTCGCCATCGATGTGCGCCGTGGCCTGCCGCGCCTGCGGGAAAACTGGGTGCTGGAGCGGGATGACACCGACGAGCTGCCGGGGCTCAGCTCCACCTTCACTCAGGAGCGGCTGGCCGACGAGGGGCTGGATCACCTGCGCTTCGAACATCTGCCAAAGCCGCGCCGTGCCAAGCCGGGTCGCCGGGTCACCCAGCTCCACTACGCCCGCGCCGGTATCGTCACCCCCGAGATGGAATTTATCGCTATTCGCGAGAACATGGGGCGTGAGCGGGTGCGCTCCGAGCTCTTGCGCACCCAGCATCCGGGCCGCGATTTTGGTGCCCGTTTGCCCCAGAACATTACCCCCGAGTTTGTGCGTGATGAGGTGGCCGCCGGTCGCGCCATCATCCCCAGCAACATCAACCACCCGGAAGCGGAGCCGATGATCATCGGCCGCAATTTCCTGGTGAAGATCAACGCCAACATCGGCAACTCGGCGGTCACCTCTAGCATCGAAGAGGAAGTCGAAAAGCTAGTCTGGTCCACCCGCTGGGGTGCCGACACCGTGATGGATCTCTCCACCGGCCGTTACATCCACGAGACCCGCGAGTGGATCCTGCGCAACAGCCCGGTGCCCATCGGTACCGTGCCCATCTATCAGGCGCTGGAGAAGACCAACGGCATCGCCGAGGATCTCACCTGGGAGCTGTTCCGCGACACCCTGCTGGAGCAGGCCGAGCAGGGGGTGGACTACTTCACCATCCACGCCGGCGTCTTGCTGCGTTTCGTGCCGATGACCGCCAAGCGCCTCACCGGCATCGTCTCGCGCGGCGGCAGCATCATGGCCAAGTGGTGCCTCTCCCACCACAAGGAGAACTTCCTCTACCAGCACTTCCGAGAAATTTGCGAGATCTGCGCCGCTTATGACGTGGCGCTGTCGCTGGGCGACGGTCTACGCCCGGGCTCCGTCTATGACGCCAACGACGAGGCTCAGTTCGCCGAGCTGCGCACCCTGGGCGAGCTGACCAAGATCGCGTGGGAGTACGACGTACAGGTGATGATCGAGGGGCCGGGTCACGTGCCGATGCACATGATCGAGCGCAACATGACCGAGCAGCTGGAGCACTGCCACGAGGCGCCGTTCTATACGCTGGGCCCGCTCACCACCGACATCGCCCCGGGTTACGATCACTTCACCTCCGGCATTGGTGCGGCGCTCATCGGCTGGTACGGCTGCGCCATGCTCTGCTACGTCACCCCCAAGGAGCATCTGGGGCTGCCCAACAAGGAGGATGTGAAGCAGGGGTTGATTACCTACAAGATCGCCGCCCACGCCGCCGATCTGGCCAAGGGGCATCCGGGTGCCCAGATCCGCGACAACGCCATGTCCAAGGCGCGATTCGAGTTCCGCTGGGAGGATCAGTTCAATCTGGCGCTCGACCCCGACACCGCTCGCGCCTACCACGACGAGACCCTGCCTCAGGAGTCCGGCAAGGTGGCCCACTTCTGCTCCATGTGTGGGCCCAAGTTCTGCTCCATGAAGATCACTCAGGATGTGCGCGATTACGCAGCAAAGCTTGAAGCGGTGGAGATCAAGCTGGTCGGCATGGATGGCCAGCAGGAGCAGGTGGTGGCTCAGGTGGAGAGCGGCATGGCCCGCATGGCGGAGACCTTCAAGGAGACCGGCGGCGAGATCTATCATCAGGCGGCGGCGCTGAAACAGGCCGCAGGGGAGGAGGCGTGAGCAGCGCAAGCGGGGCCGTCAGCCCCGCCGATCTGTCCGCCGTGACGCAGGCCCGCCCCGTGGTCTGGACCATCGCCGGTTCAGACTCCGGCGGTGGCGCCGGCATTCAGGCCGACTTGCACACATTGCACGACCTTGGCGTGCACGGCTGCTCGGTCATCTCCGCCATTACCGCCCAGAACTCGGTGGCGGTGAAGATGGTCGACCCCGTGCTGATGCAGACCTTCACCGCCCAGATCGACGCCCTCGGTGTCGATCTGCCGCCCGCCGCCATCAAGATCGGCCTGCTGCCAACCCGGCTTCACGTCGAGGTGCTGGCCCGTCGACTGGCAGCCATCGAGGCTCCCTTCGTAGTCTACGACCCGGTGGCCATCGCCAGCACCGGCACTCCGATGGCGGAGCCCAATATGTTGGAAGCGGTGCGCGAGCAGCTGTTACCACGTCTGTCGCTCATCACCCCCAACGGCCCCGAACTGGAAGCCCTGACCGGCATTCCTGCGACCAGCCCTGTGCTGGTGCGCTTCGCTGCCCAGCGGCTGCGCGAACTCGGCGCCCGTGCCGTGCTGGTCAAGGGCGGCCATCTGGGCTGGAGCGGCGATCTCTGCCTCGACTACTACCAGGATGAGACCCGCGAATTCTGGCTGGCGGCGCCGCGCCTGAATACCCGCCACGGTCACGGTACCGGTTGCTGCTACGCCAGCGCCATCGCCGCCGTGGTGGCGCAGGATTATCCGGTGGAGGACGCCATCACCCTGGCGCGTGCCTACCTGCAACAGGGGTTGGCGGCGGCGCAGGGGGTGGGGGCAGGCCCGGGCCCCATCGCCCATCTTGGCTGGCCTGCCGATCTTGCTCACTTCCCCCGCGCCGTCTTGGCGGGCTCAACCCTCGATCGCCGCTTCGCTCTTTATGAAGTGAGCAGTGCCCGCCTGCCGCAGGGTCCCTTCGCGCCGACCGAACACAACCTCGGCCTCTATCCGGTGGTGGACTCGGTCAAGTGGCTGCGCCGCCTGCTGGGGCAGGGGGTCAAAACCATCCAGCTGCGGATCAAGGATCTGCCCGCCGCAGAGGTGGCGCCGGCCATTCGTGATGCGGTAGCGCTCGGTCGCCGCCATGGGGCGCGGCTCTTTATCAACGACTACTGGCAGCAGGCCATCGAGGCGGGTGCCTGGGGCGTGCATCTGGGGCAGGAGGATATGGAGACCGCCGATCTCGCCGCCATTCAGGCGGCCGGGCTGCGCCTTGGCATCTCCACCCACGGCTACTTCGAGCTGATGCGGGCCCGCGAGCTGGCCCCCTCCTATATCGCGCTGGGTCATATCTTCCCGACTAACACCAAGGCGATGCCGTCTCGCCCGCAGGGGCTGGTGCGGCTGCATCGCTACCGCGCCCTGATGTGCGACTGGCCGACGGTGGCCATCGGCGGCATCAGCGAGGAGCGGGTGGCGGCGGTCAAGGCTAGCGGGGTCGGCAGTATCGCGCTGGTCTCGGCCATCACGGCCAGCGATGACTGGCAGGGGGCGACCGAACGGCTGCTCGCGGCCGTGGGGGCGGGGGATGAGCCACGCTCGGCTTCTGCCATAAGGGAGGTGGAACATGCGCTCTGATGCCGCTTCTCTTAGTGACAAAGAGTATTTGCGATACGGCCGCCAGCTGATGCTGGCGGAAGTGGGGGAGGCGGGGCAGGCGCGGCTCAAGGATCAATCGGTGCTGATCGTCGGCCTCGGCGGGCTCGGCTCGCCGCTCGCCCTCTATCTGGCTGGGGCCGGTGTGGGCACCTTGTGGCTGGCCGATGGCGATACGGTGGATTCCAGCAACTTGCCGCGCCAGATCCTGTTCGATAGCGAGGCGGTCAACCACTCCAAGGCGGAGCTGGCCCGCGAGCGCTTGGCCGCCCACAACCCGCTGGTGGAGCTGATTGCCATCAACCAGCGGCTCGATGCCGCCAGCCTGCCGGAGTTTGTGGCCGAGGTAGATCTGGTGATCGACTGCTGCGATAACCTCGCCACCCGCCAGGCCATCAACGCCGCCTGCGTGGCTCAGGACAAGCCCTGGATCTCCGCCGCCGCGGTGGGTTGGCAGGGGCAGTTGATGGCGCGCACCAGCAGCGATCACGCCTGCTACGCCTGCCTCTATCCGCTGGATACCAAGCTCTCCCAGAGCTGCGAGACCAGTGGCGTCACTGGCCCGCTGGTCGGGGTAATGGGCTCCTTGCAGGCGCTGGAGGCATTGAAACTGCTGTTAGGGATGCCAAGCCCGGTCGCCGGCACATTGCGCCGTTTCGATGCTTTGGCCCATCAGTGGCAGACCCTCACTCTGGCCCCCGATCCCGATTGCCCGGTCTGCGGACAGCGCCGATGCCCGACACACGATAAGGAGATCACCCCATGATCCTTACCATTCGACTCAACGATAAAGCCCAGCCGCTGACGGCAGGGCATAGCGTGGCCGACCTGCTGGCGGTGCAAGACGTTAATCCACAGGGAGTGGCGGTGGCCCTTAACGGCGCCGTGCTGCCCCGTGGCCGCTGGGCCGAAACCCGTCTCAATGACGGGGACGAACTTCACCTCTTCACCGCCATCGCGGGAGGCTGACCCATGATGCTCGCAGTCCCATCTTCGCGTGCTCTGCCTTGCGGCGGAACTTCATCTTTTCTTACTACTGTGGCGGGAGGCTGACATGCTCAAAATTGCCGATCACACCTTCTCTTCGCGCCTCTTTACCGGCACCGGCAAGTTTGCCCGCCCGGATCTGATGGCCGCAGCCATCGAGGCGAGTGGCTCCCAACTGGTCACCATGGCCATCAAGCGGCTCGAACCGGGCAAGGCCCACGACGATATCCTGAGCCCCTTGCTGCAACTCGGGGTCAAGCTGCTGCCCAACACCTCCGGCGCCAAGACCGCCGCCGAGGCGGTATTTGCCGCCCATCTCGCCCGCGAGGCGCTGGGGACGAACTGGCTGAAGCTGGAGATCCACCCCGATCCCCGTTATCTCTTGCCCGATCCCATCGAGACGCTGAAAGCCGCCGAGCAGCTGGTGAAAGAGGGCTTTGTGGTGCTGCCCTACTGCGGCGCCGACCCCGTGCTCTGCAAGCGGCTGGAAGAGGTGGGCTGCGCCGCCGTGATGCCGCTCGGGGCACCCATCGGCTCCAATCAGGGGCTGGTGACCCGGGAGTTTCTCTCCATCATCGTCGAGCAGGCCAATGTGCCCGTGGTAGTGGACGCGGGCATAGGTGCACCAAGCCACGCCGCCGCTGCCTTTGAGCTGGGCGCCGATGCCGTGCTGGTCAACACCGCCATCGCGGTGAGCGGCGACCCGGTCGCCATGGGCCGCGCCTTTGCGCTGGCCTGCACCGCCGGTCGCAGCGCCTATGAAGCTGGCCTTGGCGCGCGCGTCCTGCAGGCCCAAGCCTCCAGCCCGCTCACCGATTTTCTGGGGGCTTTATGAGTCATGAAACAGGGGCGACCATGAACATCTCCCCCTTGCCCCAAGGGCAGCCAGAGGTTTGCCCCCCTCTCCCTCTGGGAGAGGGGCTGGGGGTGAGGGCGCCGGGGGTGAGGGCTAAGGAGCCTTCCTTTCTCGACCGATGGCAGGAGCTGGAGTGGGACGATATCGGCATGCAGATCCGCGCCAAAACTGCCGCCGATGTGGCGCGGGCGCTGAGTGCATCGCGCCGCACCCTAAGCGATTTTATGGCGCTGATCTCGCCGGCCGCCGAAGCCTATCTGCCGCAGATGGCGGCCGAGGCCGAGCGGCTGACCCGCCAGCGCTTTGGCAACACCATCGGCTTCTATGTGCCGCTCTATCTGTCGAACCTGTGCGCCAACGACTGCACCTACTGCGGCTTCTCCATGAGTAACCGCCTCAAGCGCAAGACCTTGAATGCAGAGGAGATTGAGCGTGAGTGTCTGGCCATCAAGGCGCGCGGTTTCGACAGCGTGCTGCTGGTGACCGGCGAGCACGAGCACAAGGTGGGGCTCGCCTATTTTCGCGAGGTGATGCCCATCATCCGCCGCCACTTCAGCACGGTAGGGATGGAGGTGCAGCCCCTCTCGCAGGCCGAATATGCCGAGCTGAAAACCCTCGGCCTCGATGCCGTCATGGTCTATCAGGAGACCTACCACGCCCCCACCTACGCCCGCCACCATCTGCGCGGCAACAAGCGGGACATCGCATGGCGCCTCGCCACGCCGGATCGGCTGGGCCGCGCCGGTATCGACAAAATCGGGTTGGGGGCGCTGATCGGTCTCTCCTCGGATTGGCGCACCGACAGCTACTTTGTCGCCGAGCATCTGAGCTGGCTTGAGCGCCATCACTGGCAGAGCCGCTACTCGCTCTCCTTCCCGCGCCTGCGCCCCTGCACCGGCGGGCTGGAGCCTGCCGTGGTCATGTCGGATCGCCAATTGGCCCAGCTTATCTGCGCTTGGCGCCTCTTCTCGCCCACGCTGGACTTGTCGCTCTCCACCCGCGAGTCAGCCACCTTTCGCAATGGCGCGGTGCGCCTTGGTATCACCCAGATGTCGGCCGAGTCGCGCACCCAGCCGGGGGGCTATGCCGAAGGGGATAAAGAGGAGCTGGAGCAGTTCGCCATCCACGACGACCGTCCGGTCGGTGAAGTCGCCGCCGCCGTGCGGCAGGCGGGGTTGCAGCCGGTGTTCAAGGATTGGGAGCCGTTTTTGGGGAGATAGAGGGTGATTTCCCTTTGCCATACGCAGATCGGGGAGAGTGATGCAGGAACACAATAGCTATTCGCGGTAAACGTTGGGCTTCGCAAGCTCAGCCGCAACCTACATCTGTGGTAGGTTGGCGCTGAGCGTAGCGAAGCCCAACATACGGGATTATCCGACAGCACGCGGCGATGGACTATTCATGGCTCGGTGCCGCTTGCTCGACACTCTGCATTAGATATGCACTGGCCAAAAATGTTAGTGTCTAAATTATGACAATGGTCACAAGAGCTCTTGTTTAAGTGATAGGAATTCTGCTGTTTTTACCTTCTCTATGTTTTTCATTATTAGATTCTTGACTTCTTTTATTTCTGTTTGTGAAGCACCTGTCAGTTTAAAAGCTTTAAAGTCCACAACTAATTCTGCGAAATCATCACCTTTTTTCGCATATCCTGGAAACTCAAAAGACACTTTACATGTTCCACTATATGATGAAAATGAAATTGAATAATTTGCAACCAATTTAAAAGCCTTCATGTTTTTATGTAACTTTTCATTGAAGAATATTGTTTTCTCCAGATCACCTTTTACTGATAGCTCATCAATATTCTTTTGTAACCATTCGATTTGTTGATCTGGTTCTTTTGTTATATCTGGCTTAAATTGGAAGTCCACAATTTCTTTATAGAAAAACTCATATTCTGTCTGCTTGCGAGCAATTGCACTAAGAAATGAAATTCGATTTTCATTTGTGAAGTGATTGAATCTAACCTCAGTTATTTTTGCTGATTCACTGATGTAGTGATTATTCCTTAAGTGGACCTCTGCGGCTTTAAGAATAGAGTTTGCAACTTGTTTTGTTTCTGGTGATGTATGTGTCATGGTTATGTTCACAGAGATATTTTCACCATTAACCTTCTTTAACTCAAGTTGGCCTTTGAAGTATTTTTCTTGATTATCCCACTCATCTAATAAATCAGTTCTCTTAATCCCAAAGTCTAAAAGAACAAAATCAGGGTTTTCTGATGAATAAAAATCAGAAAACTCATCTATTTCATAGTTTACAAATTGTTCGGGAACTATGCTGTCGACATCTATTGCACCATGTAAAGCATCAATTAAAGTGTCTTCAGAACTCCACTCTAGATTTCTAAAAATTGTTTTTGGAGAGCTTTCCCGAGATGTAACTTTACTTTTTAGCTGTTCAAATTCCCGTGGGCTGATGATTGTTTTTATCAAAAGTGGTGCGGTATCACTTTTTTCCGTAGAGTGAGAAAAAACACCTCTCCCTCTTAGAACGCTATTTATATCAGCTTCTGATACTTTTGATTGCGATATGAGAGCTTTTAAATGTTCACCTGCTGGAATAAATTGTCTGTTATTCATGCTCTCACCCGGAATAGCTAGTATTGAAAGATTTAACGTCAATGTTTAAGCGCACACCATCACTTAATAAAGATATCTTTGCCCTCTCGATTAACTCTTTGTGATTAAGAATGTTGTAGTGAGGGAATATGAGAATGATGTTTTTAGTTAGGTCTTGTGAAATTTCTCTAGCACAACTTATCAAAAGCTCCAATGACTCTTCTGTAATGTTTTCATTAGTTAGTAGGCACAGCGCTAATTGCTCTTCATCACCACTAACATCTATTACAATAGGAATTATTGGTGCAGTTATAAATTCAACAGGCATTATTGATGATCGATATTTTTTATCTGGTGAAGAAATATTGAGAGAAGTAGAGGGGTAGTAGAATTCGACTTTGTCATGATAAACCCTCTTCATATAAGTTAACGCATTGAACAAAAATGATGCTCGTTTATTGTCAATTACATGAATTAATTTGTATTTAATGTCTTTGTCGATTCTAAGGTTTGATATTTGGCTAATGATTTCTTGGTTTTCAGGTGATGTATCATTGTTGAAATAAAAGAGAACACCTATGTCATTTTTCCGCATGCTGCGCCCAAATGACTTGTTATATTCACTTTTTACAGACGATTTCGAATAGCATTCAATTGTGTTTGCTATATCTTTGAAATGGTCCTTAAATGTTGATGGGACTGCCTTATATGGATGGCTAGAGTATTTTGATGATATGACTACATTTTCAACTGAATTCGATTCTAATGGGGATGTATAGAGGTATAAAGAGTCGATTCCGTGAGTCTGTTTTTCATGTGATTTTGTGCAACAAGGAAGCTGTATATTTCTTGCGACATCTTTCCATCCCATTAAACTCAGGATGTCAACCACTATATCCTCACCTACATCTCCAACTCGTTTAGAAAACTCACCCATATTAGATTCTCTAGTAAAAATATATTGTTGAATGCAAATCTTATAGGTCAGTCTATCGCGTTGGAGGCTTTGTATGAAGCCTTTCTTTCCCGTGATGTGAGATCAAACACTCTAACAATGTTGTGCCTTATTCGGCTGTGACCTCTCCCTTCATAAAAACCTTTGTTATTTCTTCTGCTTCAGAGTTGTTTGAGGTACTCGGTTAGCGAGAAGGGCTGAGCAAATTCCTTCATCTCGGCCAATCTATCCAGTTCTGCTTGGCCGACTTGCTGCAACTGAGCTTGCCGGGCGGGAGTGAGCGTGGTGGCTCTCGCCTTGATCAAGGTGTCGAGAAAACTGCGGTTTCCCTCTACCGCCTGATGGAACGCCTTGAGCGCCAGCGCATCGACTTCTGCTGCGGTGCAGCGCTCCATGCTTTTCTCATGCAGATAGATCAGCACGGTCGCCTGCTGTGCTTTCTCCAGTGACCAGAAGGGGTCGCTTTTCGCGGGTAGTGTGGCGCAGTGTTGTGACTTGATCGCTTCACATCGCTCAAATGCCGGATCCAGATCGTGTAGTGACAGGGCAAGGGTGCTGGAGCTGGTTGCAAGCAGTGCAAAGAGCAAGGCAAGGCGCCTGTAGAAGGAGAGACTCCAGCTATCCGGTGCCTTGTCTATTGCAGGGCTGTTGCGGCCGCTCATCGGCTTATGACTGCTTTTTCAGAAAGTAACTGATATGCCCCGGCGGCATATCGGGCAGCTGGCCAAAGACTTCGTAACCCTGCTTCTGGTAGAAGGGGAGGGCCTGAAAACTGGTGGTTTCCAGATGGTAGTTGCTGATGCCCTTGCTTTGGGCGTACTGCTCCATGGCGCCGAGCAGGCGGCCGCCCCAGCCATCGCGGCGGATGCGTTCGTCGATCCAGAGCCAGTCGACGTGCAGCCAGCCCCACTTGATGTCGGCGATGATGCCGCCGTGTACCTTGCCCTCTCTATCCTTGATAAAGCTGGCGATCCGCTCGCGCAGATGGGTGCCGGCGTGACCCGTGTTGAAGCCAGAGAGACCAATGCGCAGCGCTTCGATCTCATCATCCTGAGGCGGTTGGGGTGGGGTGAGTTGCATAGTGCTTCCTGCTTGAGTGTGATGATCTCTGTCGGGTTGCGACGTGTTGTGCGCCGGGCTTACCGCTGCGTTACTGTTGATGTTTTACCGACACTACCCTAACGGAATCGGGTGGAGCCGTGCCAGCTTTTTCGTGGGCCCAGGTTCGCCAGTCTCTGTCGCCCTGTGGTGGTGGGCGTATCGACCCCGCCGGGGTTTGTCCCTAGCATAAGGAGGATGCGGGGCAGGGGCTCCGCCATGCGGGCATGTGTTGATGCCCGTTTACGGATTTCTGGCGGAGAGAAAAGATGAAGCTGCGTTCCTTGTTGATGGTGGGGGCCCTGCTGCTGGGCGGTTGTGCGGTCAATCCCTACGGTGGTACTCAGGCTCCTGTCAGTGAACCCGATCAGCCAGTGAGCCAGCCGGACAAGCCGGTGACCAAACCGGATAGCGGGGACGTTCAGCCCAAGCCGGTGGCGCCGACCGGACTGGCGCAGGCCATGGCCGATCTCTTTGTGCAGGCCCCCGAGGTGCGGGAGCTTGCGCAAACCGGTCAGCCGGTGCTGCTGCTCACCCCGCCCCAGAACGGCACCGGCGAGCCGGTGGACACCCGCGCCATGGCGGCGGCCATGAGCAAGCTCATCCAGAGCAAGAGCGGTTTTCACTTTGTCGACCAAGGGCAGGTGGCAGCCATCACCGGCCAGCTTGAGTATCAGCAGGGCAGGATGAACCCGGCCTCCCTTGTGCGGCTTGGCCGTCAGACCGGCGCCGGCTACATGCTCTACGGGGATCTGGTGACAGAGGGGAGCCGTTATCGGTTGTCGATGACCCTGATGGAGCTGCGCAGCGGCGAGCTGATCTGGAGCGGTAGTCGCTCCGCCAGCCACTGAGCGGTCTGCGACCAATCAAAAAGAGGGTTGAGTGCCTGTGCGCTCAACCCTCTTCTCATTTCTGGCCCTATGCCTGATGGGGCTTGTCTCTAGCGGATTGCCGCTTCCAGCGCGGCTATCTCGCCGCCGCTGATGAGCGGCAGGTTGCGGCTGATCTGCTCCACCGGCCAGTCCCACCAGGCGATGGCGTTGAGACGGGCTATGGTGTCGTCGTCGAAGCGGTAGCGGATCATCCTGGCGGGATTGCCGCCGACCACGGCGTAGGCGGGCACGTCACCGGTGACCACGGAGCGGGCGGCGATAATGGCGCCGTTGCCGACCTTTACCCCCGGCATGATCAGAGCCTCATAGCCAATCCAGACATCGTTGCCGATGACGGTATCCCCCTTGTAGGGGAGGCTGCCCGGGGCGGGTGCGGCATGCTCCCAGCCGTTGCCGAAGATAAAGAAAGGGTAGGTGGAGAAGCCGGAGGTCTGGTGGTTGGCGCCGTTCATGATGAACTTCACCCCGCGGGCGATGGCGCAGAACTTGCCGATGATGAGCTTGTCGCCGATGAAGGGAAAGTGGTAGAGAACGTTGCGCTCGAAGCCCGCCGAATCCTCCGGGTCGTCGTAATAGGTGTAGTCACCCACCTCGATATTGGGCCCCTTGATGGTGTTCTTGATAAAACACACCTGGGGGAAGCCATTCATGGGGTGGGGATTGGCGGGGTCGGGTCCGTGCATCCGGGCTCCTTGGGTTGGCCGGGCTAGAGCGCCGGGAAGTAGCAGGCGCTCATGTCGATGGGGTGATCGGGGCAGCCTGGCAGATAGAATTGCCAGCCCGCATCGGAGAAGGCGCGCAGTTCGGTCTCGACAAACTTGATGGCGAGGCTCAGGGCCTGCAGGCTGTCGATGCCGTAGATAAAGGTTTTGTCGCTCAGCCCCGCCAGCTTCACCTTGCAGCGCCAGTCACCGCTGGCGGACTTGGGATCCGGCTCGGGGGCCTTGATGGCGATCTTGAGGGTGAGCTGTTCCCCTTCGGTACTGATAGCGTCGAAGCGGGCGGTAACGATGGCGTTTTTCATCTGGCGATTCCTTTTCCGTGGTACAGCCCCTGCGGTTGCGGGGGGGCTGGCGTTCCTGATGGCTGATGAGGTGAAAACTGGACTCGTGACGGCCAGCGTAAATGAACTTGTGAGTTGAAACAATGAGATATCATTGAGCGAGGGAGGGGCCATCCGCCACTGCGAACGGTCGCAAGTCAGAGCGGCGGTGGGCGCAGGCAATCCTTGCTGGCCGAGACGTCTGCATGCTGCTAGATGTAAAGGATTGTTGGCTATGACGGCAGATTTTTCTCCGTTGCCGATGAGGGCGAGTGAGTCCTTTTAAGGCAGAATATCTCCCCCCTGTTTGACCCTAACGTACAGGAGTCTCCGTGGCGCTTTCGGTAACCCAGCTTTATGAAGTGATGGCCCAACTGCCAGATCCCATCTTCATCCTCAGTGAAGATGGTTATTACGTGGAATATATCGGCGGCATGGAGCAGCAATCCTATCACGATGGCAATCCGCTGGCGGGCAAGCAACTGGCCGATGTGCTGCCACCCGAGATGGCCATGTGGGTCAAGGCACAGGTTGCCGAGTCACTGGCGAGCGGTCAGGTGCGGGTGGTGGAGTATGAGCTATCAGCAGCCGAGGTGGGGGGGATCAATGCCGCCGTCGGGCCGCAGGGGGTACAACGCTTCGAGGGCAAGATTGCCCCGCTGCCCTCCCTCTATGACGGCAAGCGGGCGGTGGCCTGGGTGACTCGCAATATTACCCGCCAGTACGAGTTGCAGCAGCGACTGCAGCGCCAGAGCGAGACCGATCAGCTGACCGGTCTCTACAACCGCCGCTTCTTCTTCGAGCACTGCCAGCCGCTGCGGACAGGGGAGGCGCCCTGTGGCCTTATCATGCTCGACATCGATCACTTCAAGCAGATCAACGATCACTACGGCCATCAGCAGGGAGATCGGGCCTTGCAGCGATTCAGTGGCTGCATCGATGCCCTGTTGCGGGCGGACGATCTCTTTGTGCGCAGCGGCGGCGAGGAGTTTTTGATCCTGTTGCCACGGATCGATGAGGCCGGTTTGCTACAGATGGCGGAGCAGATCCGTGCCGCTGTCGAAGCATTGCCTGCCGATCCGGTCGCCATCACGGTCAGTCTGGGCACAACCCTGGTGCAGCCGGAGGAGGAGATCAATCAGGCGCTGGCCCGGGCCGACGAGTGGCTCTATCAGGCCAAGCGGGCAGGGCGCAACCGGGTGGCACACTGCCCGGCACGCTGAGCTGATTGGTCCTGTTATTGGCAGACATCACCTTTCCTTTTGCCATAAATAAATTGGCTGACATCACTGTCAATTAGTAGAAAAGTTGGCCGTATTATTTCACTGATATTCCACAGCTTAAGGTGTTAATATTATCGGCCTGATCGCTGGTCTTATTTGTGTTGTTGGGCAACAGGATGAGGTTTTATCGGTATGTTATCAAAAGGGTTTGGATCTGGTTCTGGATGACGAATGTGACACATTTCATTGTCTTTTGAAACAATCCGATTCAAACGGTCATGAATTATTAACCTTGACCAGGTTGGCGATTTCAACGATGGTAGCGTGGCAGCTCCGTTTCCCTCCGGTGGCCCTGTTGGCTACTGGCGGCGTTGTTCTTTCACGAACAGGGCGATCTGCCATGACATATCGCCAGCCTGTTATTCGGGCCAATAAAAATAATGATGACAGACTAATAAGGTATATATTGCAATGAGTGTTTCTATTGCTGAAAAGAGTCACCCTGTTTCAAAATTGAAATGGGAGAAAAGCGATTCGGTATGGACCATGGGCTTATATGCCACTGCTGTTGGTGCCGGTACGTTATTTCTCCCTATTACTGTTGGCAGTAATTCCCCGGTTATTTTGCTGTTTATATTATTGCTGGCTTTTCCGCTTTCTTATTATTCCCACCGGGCATTGAGCCGCTTTGTGCTCTCCAGTTCCCATAAGGAGGGGGATATCACCCATGTGGTGGAGGAGCACTTCGGTGCCAGGGCGGGCAAGCTGCTGATGCTGGTCTATCTGATGGCCTTCTACCCCATCATTCTGGTTTACAGCATCTCCATCACCAATGCGATCCAGAGCTTCGTGGTACATCAGCTGGGGGATGCCGCGCTTCCCCGCGGCTTGCTGGTGCTGGGGGTGATGCTGGGTCTGCATCTGATCCTGCTGGCCGGCAAACAGATCGTGGTGTCGGCCATCAGCGTGCTGGCTCTGCCGATGGTCGCCTTTCTGATTGGCCTCTCCATCTATCTGCTGCCCCAGTGGAGCCTCTCCTATTTCACAGAGAGTCAGGCAGTGGAGTGGCGTGACCCGGCGTTCTGGAAATCCCTCTGGCTGATCGTGCCGGTGATGGTGTTCTCTTTCAGCCATGCGCCCATTATCTCCTCCTTCAGTGCGGCGCAGAAAAAGCGCTGTCAGGAGAGTGCCGACCTGCGTGCCAAGCGGATCATCAAGTGCAGCAGTATGCTGATTTGCGGTAGCGTGCTCTTCTTCGTGGTGAGCTGCGTGATGAGCCTGAGTCAGGCCGAGATGGCGCTGGCCCGCACCGACAATATCTCCGTGCTGTCGGCGCTGGCGAACAAGTTTTCCAATCCGCTGATCGCCTATGTGGGGCCGCTTATCGCCATTCTGGCCATGTCCAAATCCTTCCTCGGCACCTCCATGGGGGTTAGCGAGGGGACGGTGAGCATGGTGAGCGGTGCCTGTCAGGGGCTGGGGCTCTCTCTCAAGGAGTCGACCATCGCCCGGGTGTCGTCGGTGATCCTGTTTATGGTGACCGCCCTCATCACCTATCTGAACCCCAATGTGCTCGACATCATCGAGCGCGTCAGTGGCCCGCTGATCGCGGTGATCCTGTTTCTGCTGCCGGCCTGCTCCATCTATCGCTTGCCCGCACTCAAGCGTTATCGCGGGCCGAGTACCCTTTTTGTGTTGGTGATGGGGCTGCTTGCCATCTCGGCCCTTATCTACGATCTGCTTTGACCGGGCGGTATCCCGCACAAATCCAAAAGGGCGACCATCTGGTCGCCCTTTTTCTGTGCATCGGGGTTAGCCGAGCAGGCCGGTGGCGCTCTGGCCCGCCATCAGCAAGCCGATGGCCAGCACGCTGAACCAGACCAGGGTCGCACTTACCAGCAGATAGCCGCTGGCAACGAACAGACCGTCCCGCTGCAACATGCCGGTGCAGAGCAGCAGGATGGCCCAGGCGGGCATGGCATTGGTGAAGGGGATGGCGCCCAGGGGCAGCATCAGCAGCAGGGCGGCCAGCATGATCAGCAGACCGTTGCAGCGGTTGACCGTGCTGCTGCCGGTCAGCACCAGCAGGCGCGGGCGGATAACGCGATCGACACGGGCCAGCAGATCCGCACCCTTGTGCAGGGTCGGCTTGAGCTGGTCGGCGGCGAAGCGGCGTTCCATCAGGATGGCGGGCAGCCAGGGCACCCGGTTGAGGGTGATACCGATGCCGATAAAGAGGATCAAGAGGCCAAACGGGGTGCTGACCCCGGGAATGGAGACCGGCAACAGAAAGGGGACGGTGAGCAGCACGCAAAACAGCAGCATGCCCTGTTCGCCCACCAGCTCCAGCATCTGGCGCAGGCTGATGTGGCTTTCGTCGATGGCGTGCGCGGTGGCCCGCAGGGTATCCGCGAGGGTGGTCTGGGGGTCGTGAAGTTGCGCGGCAACCATTCCCTGATGTCCTTCTGAGTGGTGATGACAGGTCCTTGTGACCCGCTTTGGCGCCAGCATACGTGGCAGAGGTTAACCGTCGATGAATGGTGGCGGGGAGTACGGCAAGGCCACAATGGTACTGCTTTGCCGCGCCATCGATGAGTGTGATCCCCCCCATGAAAGTGAACCGGTACAGCTGCCATTTAGGATGAGCGCAGGATGCCTCTGGTATGCTTTCTGCACAATCACACAGGGAGCAGGGGATGATGAAGAGAGCCGGGATAGCGATGATGGGGCTGTTGCTGCCACTCGGGCAGGTCTGGAGTAGTGAGGCAGCAACCACATCCGGTTGGCAGGTGACGCCGTTTTTCGGCTACAGCTCAGCCATCGACTTCGAGAAGAGTGACGAGGTGGTGCAGCCGGTCTCGCGCTCGGCCTCGCTCGATTCACTGCTGGGGCAGGGCTCCGGCAGTTGGGGTCTCTTTATCAGCAAGGAGGTGGATGATCCGGGCATGATCGAGCTGCTCTACAGCCATCAGTCCACCACCCTCTCTCCCGACCAGCCGGATCGCCTGACGGTGGACATCCTGCACTTTGCCGGTGCTTTGACCCTCTCTGACAACCTGATGGCGCCCTATATCGGCGCCGGGATCGGGGTGACCCGCTTTGCCGCTTACGACAGCGAGGTGACCCCTTCCATGTCGCTGGCGCTCGGGGTGCAACCGCGCCTCGCCGAGCATCTGGCCCTGCGGGCCGAGGTGCGCGGTTATGGCTCGCTGGTCAACGACAACAACCAGTTTCTCTGCAACCCGGAGCAGTGCGTGTTCAAGGTGCGCGGGGAGCTGGTGACCCAGTGGCAGGCCAATATCGGTCTTACCTTCCGCTTTTAGACGGGGGATTTTCCCCATGAAACAGGGGCCCCTGTTTCAGCAGCAATGTTCCGCCGTGATCGGTAATCAACCGGCAGCTCTTCACGCCTCTTTATTAGTCGGCGTCGCCCATACCGCGCAGTTTCTGCCCGCCTCCTTGGCGCCATAAAGCGCCTGATCCACCCGCTTGAACAGCGAGACTGCCGGTTCCTTGGGCTCGCGGACTCCCACTCCCAGACTGACCGTCATGGTATGGGTCGGGTCGGGGGCTATGGTGCGGGTCGCAGTGAGCAGGGTGTTGGCCAGTTGCTGCAGCTCGGCTTCGTGGGCGACGGGCAGCAGCAGGGCAAACTCTTCACCCCCGACACGGGCCGCCAGCGCACCGGGCGGGCAGTGCTGTTGCAACAGCTCGCCAAACTGCTGCAACACCCGATCCCCGATATCGTGGCCGTAGTTGTCATTGATCCGCTTGAAGTGATCCAGATCCAGCAGGATGAGGGCGTGGCAAATCCCTTGTTCCAGAAACAGCTGCTGATGAAAGTAGCGCCGGTTTGGCAGCTTGGTCAGATCGTCGAACAGCGCCTGTTGTCTGAGCTGGGTATTGATGTGAAAGAGGTGGTGCATGGTGCTCAGGATGCCGATGCTGCTGAGCAGGATGCCGCTGGAGCGCAGCAGATCCTCGGCATAGATGGCGAGCCAGAGCGGCTGCGCCACCAGCTCATCCATGATGTCGGCGGTGGCCCCCATGATCCACAACATCAGACCGCAGGAGAGCATGCGGTAGGTGTGGGTGGGCAGGTGGGCGCACTGCACCACCCAGAACAGGAACAGCATGGTGAGCCAGTTGATCACCTCGAAGCCAAAGCTGACGGCGTAAAAGCGTTCGTAGGGGAAGTGGGGCAGCAGCAACAGATGAAGGGTCATGATGGCCAGCATCAATCCCCCCAGCAACAAGATGTGGGAACGATGCTCCCGATCGAGCTGATGGTAGTGGGAGAGGCTGATATCGAGACGATCAAACTGCATGGTGTTCCTCGGATTGGGCCCGCCATCACGTTGCAAACAAGGCGCTGCGTAATGGTATGCCGTAGTCGGATAACAGAAACGGCTGGTCTGCCAGTGTAAACGAGTTGGCCTGCAGCGCGCGATATAGAGGGCTTCAGCTTGTGGGCTGGTTCAGGGTTTGCGCACTTCTGGTGCGTGAAGTATCGCCTGCCCTGTGACAGGGCGGTTCAGTACCGGTTAGCGCAGAGCGTGCGCCATTTTGGTGCGTTAACGATGGCTGAGATAGTTAATTTAATGATTTTTAAGGATTTAAAATTATGGCCCACTTTATGCTTTTTACATGTCAGACGGTCTCTTGCGCTCATCGGCGGCAGACGCAGTGATGAGGAAGTGGCAAGAGGCATCCCCGTGCCGGGCGCGGGTGTGATTCTGGCGGGTTGCAGCAACACCTTGCGGTTCGCCACAGATTCAATCAGGGAAACGGAGCCGGTCTTGTACCGGTACGACAGGGAAGGAGAGTGCTCTATGGTCAAAAAATGGATGATGGCGGGTCTGACGATGTTGCCTGCCTTGCTGGTTACCCCAAGTTGGGCCGAAGAGGTCGCTCAGGTACAGGCGGCGGTGGCACCGGTTGCCGCCATGACAATCAACAAGGGTGACAACACCTGGATGCTGCTCTCGGCGGCCCTGGTGATCCTGATGTCGATCCCCGGTCTGGCCCTCTTCTACGGTGGTCTGGTGCGGGCCAAGAATATGCTGAGCGTGCTGATGCAGGTCTTTACCCTGTTCTGCCTTATCTGCGTGCTCTGGGTAATTTACGGTTATTCACTGGCCTTTACCGAGGGGGGCAATTTCTACGGCTCCTTCAGCAAGGTGCTGCTCAAGGGGGTGACCCCTGACTCCATCGCCGCCACCTTCAGCAAGGGTGTCGGGATCAGCGAGCTGATCTATGTGGTGTTCCAGGGGGCCTTTGCCGCCATCACCTGCGGCCTTATCGTGGGAGCGTTTGCCGAGCGCATCAAGTTTGCCGCCGTGCTGCTCTTCTCGGTGATCTGGTTCACCTTCGCCTATATCCCGCTGGCTCATATGGTGTGGTATTGGGCGGGTCCGGATGCCTATACCAGCGCCGAAGCCGCAGCAACCGCGACCGCAACTGCCGGGTATCTGTTCCAGCATGGTGCGCTGGACTTTGCTGGCGGCACCGTGGTGCACATCAACGCCGCCGTGGCGGGTCTGGTGGGGGCCTATCTGGTGGGCAAGCGTCTGGGCTACGGTCGTGATCCCATGACCCCCCACAGCCTGACCATGACCATGATCGGCGCCTCCCTGCTCTGGTTCGGCTGGTTCGGTTTCAACGCGGGCTCCGCGCTGGAAGCCAACGGGGTGGCTGCGCTCGCCTTTATCAACACCTGGGTGGCACCGGCTGCGGCAGCTCTGTCATGGACGTTGGCCGAGTGGGTGATGAAGGGGCGTCCCTCCCTGCTGGGTGCGGCGTCCGGAGCGGTGTCCGGTCTGGTGATGATCACCCCTGCGGCCGGGTTTGTCGGTGTCGGTGGCGCGCTGGTGATGGGTCTTGTCAGTGGTGTGGCCGGTCTGTGGGGCGTCCACGGTCTCAAGCGTCTGCTGGGGGCCGATGACAGCCTGGATGTCTTCGGTCTGCACGGGGTGTGCGGCATTCTCGGCGCCCTGCTGACCGGCGTCTTTGCCAGCCCGGATCTGGGCGGCACCGGGGTGTGGGACTATGTCACCAATCAGGTTGCCGAGGGCTACTCCATCCTGACTCAGGTGAAGATCCAGGCCATCGGGGTCGGTGTCACCCTGCTCTGGTCCGGTGCCGTGGCGGCGATTGCCTTCAAGGCGGTCGACATGCTGATCGGGCTGAGGGTCAATGGCGATGCCGAGCGGGAAGGGCTGGATGTCACCTCCCACGGCGAGAAGGCTTACAGCATGTAATCCAGAACGTCAGACAACAAAAAACCGCCGGAATCGGCGGTTTTTTTATGGCTCGAGGGTGGCGAAACCTTGGTTCACACGCTTAATTCACTACGGCCACGTTGATGCTGCCATTGCCCTGGGTCATGCGTACCCGCGCGCCCGGCACGAAGGTGGGGCTGGCTTTCTGCACCACCACGATGGCTTCGCCGTTCTCTTTCTTGATCTCCAGCTCGACCCCGTCGACCTGGTTGAGTTTGTCGCCAGCGGCCTTGCCGGCTGCCGCGCCGGCAATGGCACCACCTGCTGTGGCGATATCACGGCCGGTGCCGCCGCCTATGGTGCTGCCCAGCAGGCCGCCGACCACGGCGCCGCCAATAGTGCCGAGCAGGGAGTTTTCATCAGCCTGGATCTTCACCGGGCGGGTGGAGATGATGGTGCCATAGCTGACGGTTTGTACCTGTTTGGCACGGTCTTTGGTGTAGACATCGCCAGAGTAGACATCGCTGTTGGCGCAACCGGTGACGGTAGTGGCGGCCAGCAGGGCAATAAGGGTCATACGTTTCAACATGATGGGCCTCCAAGGCTGAATAGAATTCAAACAATCAGTTTGATGAATTGAACTTTACTCCAAGCAAGCGGGACATGAAATCGGCAAAATGTAACCAATTATGCGTTCTGTAACCGGTTTTATCCTTGAATCGCAGCTGTACCGGAGAGGGTTTTAACCAGCACAAGCCGATCCTCGCCGGGGCCGAAGTAGTCGGCGACCTCTTCAACCAGTTGATAGCCAAGACGGTAGTAGAGGCGCTGGGCCGGATTGGCCGGATCGACCGTGAGCCGCAGTTCGCTGATCTGCAGCGCCTGCTGGTTGGCCTCCATCTGGCGCATCATCCGCTCCGCGAGGCCGAAACCGCGCGCCTCGGGCAGCACCGCCAGCGAGAGCACCCAGCCTTGCGACCGCTCCTGACCAAAGCCACCCAGCACATAACCCACCAGTTGCCCCTCGTATTCGGCCACCAGCAACAACTCGGGCCATAAATCCATCGCCTGACGGAAGAAGAAGGCGGGATAGACATCTTCACCAAAGACTTTGGCATCGATCTGCCAGATGGCGTGCATGTCATTGTGGGTGGCGGTGCGTAGCAGGGGCGGGTTGTGGTGCATCAGGACTCCATCGGCAGCAAACGGATCAGCAATGCCGCTGACCTTGGGGCCAACGGCAGAAAAGGAGTCATAGGGTAGTGGTCATCCCCTGCCGGATGCAAGGGATTGGCGGTTATGGCGGCAGCGGTCTGCTGTGGGGCAGTTTGGGAGCCTTGCGAAAGCCGTCGAGCAGGTGGCGAAGGGTGAGCCAGGGGTGGCGCAGCAACATGCGCGGGCCGCTCCACTTCATCACCTGCTGGATCTGTTTGCGCATCGCCGGGGCGTAGCAGTGGATATTGCAGTTGGCGCAGGTGGGTTTGTGGCCGTGGCCATAACGGCAGCGACGCAGGCGCTGATGGGCGAAATCCCGCAACTGGCGACAGTGACAGCAGTGGGGATCCTGATGATGGTGCTGGCAGTAGAGGCGGATCATGGCGCTGACCGTCTGCTGCTCGCGCATGAGTCTGGGGTGGTCACTCGCCTTTTTGCTGGCTGCGGCGTGTGAGCCCCGGGCTGGGCTGGCATGATGACTTTTCATGGCCGCCATTCTCCTGACCAGCTCGCTTGGGGTGTTGATACAGGTCAAATGGGGGATAAAAAACAGGGCCCGCAGGCCCTGTGTCATCAGATGAGGCTGGTTGCCTGCTCCAGCCAGGCGAGATCCTCACCCTCGAGCAGCGGGCTCAGGCGGCGGAACACCTCAACGTGGTATTCGTTGATCCAGCGGAATTCGGCCGGGCTCAGCAGGCTGCGGTCGATCAGGCGGGTATCGAACGGTACATAGGTCAGACGCTCGAAGCCCAGCATTGGCAGTTCGCCGATCTGCTCCAGCTCGCTCACCACCACCAGGTTTTCGCAGCGGATGCCAAAACCATCTTCGCGGTAGTAGCCCGGCTCGTTGGAGAGCACCATGCCCGGTTGCAGCGCCACCATGTTCCCTTTCGGGGCGATGCGCTGGGGCCCTTCGTGGACGCTCAGGAAGTGGCCGACGCCGTGACCGGTGCCGTGGTCGTAGTTGTAACCGGCTTGCCACAGCGGCATGCGGGCCAGCACGTCGAGCTGGATTCCGGCGGTGCCGCGCGGGAAGCGGGCCTGATCCAGCGCGATATGGCCCTGCAATACGCGGGTAAACATCGCTTTCTGCTCGTCGCTCACCTCACCCACCTTGATGGTGCGGGTGATGTCGGTGGTGCCATCCATGTATTGGCCACCGGAGTCGAGCAGATAGAGGCTGTCCTGACCAAACGCACGGGGAGTGCCGTTGGTGTGGTGGTAGTGGCACATGGCGGCGTTTGGGCCGAGTGCCGAGATGGTGTCGAAGCTCGGCTCGACGTAGTGCTCCTGCTCGCGGCGGAACGCTTCCACCTGATCGGCCAGGGTGCCTTCATCCACACCCTCGAACTCGCCGGAGGCGACCAGCCGATCCAGCCAGGCGAGGAAGCGGGTCATTGCCACGCCATCACGCAGGTGAGCGGCACGCATACCGGTCAGCTCGATCTCGTTCTTGCACGCTTTCGGCAGCATGGTGGGGTCCTGCCCTGCCACCAGAATGGCGCCCGCCTCTTCCATGACGAGCTGGGTCCAGGCGTTGGCGCTGTCCGGATCGGCCAGCACCTTCTGCTGATCTTCACCGATGCGCTGCAGCACGTCACCCAGCTTGTCGATGGGGTAGACGGAGACATCCTGCCCTACGTGTTGGGTGAAGGCGAAGCAGTCAATTTTGTCGGTATCGACGAAGAAATCCATGCTGGTGTTGGCGTAGAGCACCGCAAAGCCCAGCACCACCGGCAGCCGGTCGATATCGCGGCCGCGCAGGTTGAGCAGCCAGTTGATGGGCTCGGCCTGGGTCAGCAGCACCGCATCCAGCCCGCGCTTGCGCAGGTCGGCCGCCAGCTGTTCACGTTTGGACTGGCTGGACTGGCCCGCCAGCTCCTCGCTGTAGAGGATGACCGGGCTCTTGGTCGGCTCCGGGCGATCGCTCCAGTTCAGGTCGATGGGGTTCTGCTCGACGCGGATCAGCTCGATACCGCGGTCGGCCAGCACGGCCTTGGCATTCTTGTACCAGGTCAGGCTGTGCAGACGGGCATCGAAGCCAACCCGGGAGCCTGACGGCAGCTGCTCGGCCAGCCACTGCACATGGGGATTTTCAACGAGGTGGAGGAATTCGAACAGTTCGGCGGGAGTTTGCATCCGCGCCTGCACCGTATAGCGACCATCGACAAAGAGGGCTGCTCGCTGGGCCATGATGATGGCGACTCCGGCAGAGCCGTTGAAACCGGTGATCCAGTCAAGCCGCTCGGCATAGGCGGGGATGTACTCGCCGAGGTGCTCATCATCGTGGGGGACGATAAAGGCGTCCAACTCCTGCATGGCCAGCTCGGCCCTGACTTGGGCGACGCGGGTTTCAATTATCTCGAAATTATTCATGTCGTTAGTGCCAGATGGTTGCTATATGAGTGTTCAGTTTTTATGGCCGCTGGCCAGGATCCGCTTGATCGACTGGCCCGCTGCTTCGATATGCTGCCTGAGCAGCACCACCGCCTCGTGCTTGCGCCGGGCGCGGCACAGTTCCAGCAATTGGGCGTGTTCACGCTCCGCCTTGTCCACGCCGTCGCTGGCAAAGAGCAGCTCGAAGCGGACATAGCGGTCACAGCTCAGATTGATCTGGGCGATCAGTTCAAGTGCCTGGGGGCGACCGGCTGCCTGATAGAGGGTGGCGTGAAAGCTGTGGTTCAACTCGGCCCAATGTTCGATCTGGGTGCCTGACTCCAGGGCGTGATCAAACTGGGCGAGGATGGCCTCCGCTTGCGCGAAGGTGGCTTCCGTCATCTTGTCGACGGCGTGAAACAGGGTATCGGCTTCCAGCAGCGCTCGCAAATAAAAGAGCTCTTCGATGGCCGAGGCGTCCAGCATGGTGACCACGGCGCCGCGATGGGCTTCGAACTTCACCAGCCCCTGCGCTTCCAGCTGCATCAGGGCTTCGCGCACCGGAATGCGGCTCACGGCCAGCTCTTTGGCAATGGCATCCTGACGCAAGGGGGCGCCAGCGGGGAACTCCCCACGGAGGATCCGGCCACGGAGGTTTTCCATCACCATCTGGGTTCGGGTCTTGTAGGGTGGGGTCATGGTCGGGTCACGATTGGGCGTTACAGAATTGTATATTGTATAAAGTTTGGCTGAATCTAACCTGTCACAATGGGCAAAGGCAAGGTTTTGGCCCCTTTAACGGGGCCGATGGCGGCGTTCGGGGCTCCACAAAAACAAAAATGCCGGTCAGCGTGGTTGACCGGCATGATGTCACTGATACGAAGCGAGCCTGTTACAGCTGCGGGCCTGCCGCAACCAGACGTTTGCCTTCATCGTTGTCGGTGAAGCGCTCGAAGTTCTTGATGAAGCGCCCTGCCAGATCGACGGCCTTGGCATCCCACTCGGCCTTGTCGGCGTAAGTGTCGCGCGGGTCGAGGATCGCCGGGTTCACATCGTGCAGCGCGGTCGGGATCTCCAGATTGAAGATTGGCAGCACCTTGGTCTCGGCCTTCTCGATGGAGCCATCCAGGATGGCGTCGATGATGGCGCGGGTATCCTTGATGGAGATGCGCTTGCCGGTGCCGTTCCAGCCGGTGTTGACCAGATAGGCCTCTGCCCCTGCCGCTTCCATCCGTTTCACCAGCTCCTGACCGTACTTGGTCGGGTGCAGGGAGAGGAAGGCTGCGCCGAAGCAGGAGGAGAAGGTCGGAGTCGGCTCGGTGATGCCGCGCTCGGTACCGGCCAGTTTGGCGGTGAAGCCAGACAGGAAGTGGTACTTGGTCTGCTCCTTGGTCAGCTTGGAGACCGGGGGCAGTACGCCGAAGGCGTCGGCAGTCAGGAAGATCACTTTGGTGGCGTGACCTGCCTTGGAGACCGGCTTGACGATGTTGTCGATGTGATAGATGGGGTAGGAGACGCGGGTGTTCTCGGTCTTGGAGCCATCATCGAAGTCGATGGTGCCATCGGCAGCAACGGTCACGTTCTCCAGCAGCGCATCGCGACGGATAGCGTGGTAGATGTCCGGCTCCGCCTCTTCGGAGAGCTTGATGGTCTTGGCGTAGCAGCCTCCTTCGAAGTTGAACACGCCGTGATCATCCCAGCCATGCTCGTCATCGCCGATCAGCTGACGCTTGGGATCGGTGGAGAGGGTGGTCTTGCCGGTGCCGGAGAGGCCGAAGAAGATGGCGACGTCGCCGTCCTGACCCACGTTGGCGGAGCAGTGCATGGAGGCAATGCCGCGCAGGGGCAGGAAGTAGTTCATCATGGAGAACATGCCCTTCTTCATCTCGCCACCGTACCAGGTGCCACCGATGAGCTGCATCTTCTCGGTCATGTTGAAGGCAACAAAGTTCTCGGAGTTGAGACCCTGCTCCTTCCAGTTCGGGTTGGTGCACTTGGCACCGTTCATCACCACGAAGTCAGGCTTGAAGGTTTTCAGCTCTTCATCGCTCGGACGGATGAACATGTTTTTCACGAAGTGTGCCTGCCAGGCCACCTCGGTGATGATGCGCACGGCCAGGCGGGTATCCGGGTTGGCACCGCAGAAACCGTCGACTACAAACAGGCGCTTGCCGGAGAGCTGTTTGGTGACCAGCCCTTTCAGATGTGACCACACTTCCGGGGTAATGGCTTTGTTATCGTTTTTACCCTGGTCAGACCACCACACAGTATCCTGGGTAGTGGCATCTTTGACGATATATTTATCTTTCGGGGAGCGACCGGTGAAGATACCGGTGTTTACGTTGACGGCGCCCAGCTCGGTCACCACACCGCGCTCGAACCCTTCCAGGTCAGGGCGTGTCTCTTCGGCGAAAAGCTGTTCGTAAGAGGGGTTGCGAACGATTTCTTGGCTGTTTTTGATGCCGTACTGGTCCAGTCCTAATTGTTGGGCCAGGGTGGGTTCTGCCACGATTGTCATTGTATTCTCCTGGGTTCAGAGGTTGGTAGGGTTCTATCTGACGGTCATCCTATCACTTAGGTGGTAGAGTTTAGCGATCGCCATCAAACTTTATAAAATAGGGTATTTTTTTGTTATTAAAGTTAAAGGCGGGTTTTGCCCGCCTTTAATTAGTGTAACTGGTTTGCATCATTGCCGGGAGCCCTGCTGAACAGGGTTTCGACATCGATCCCATTAAATTGGTACTGGGCGCCGCAATAATCACAGTGCATGTCGATCTTGCCGAGCTCCTGCACCATCTCCATGACCTCTTCCTTTTCTATCTGCAACAGGGCCCCTTCGCAGCGCTCGCGGGAGCAGGTGCAGCGGAACTCGACCGCCTGCGGATCGAACACCCGCACCTTGTCCTGATGGTAGAGACGGTAGAGGATCTCTTCTGCCTGCAGGCCGAACAGCTCTTCATCCTTGATGGTGCTGGTGAGCTGGGTCAGGTGATCGAAGTCGTTGCTGTGATCCTCGCTCTGGGCGGGCAGCTCCTGCAGCATGATGCCGGCGGCGCGCGGTTCGCCCTCGTGGTAACCGGTGCGGATCCACAGCTTGGTGGCCAGCTGTTCGGAGCGGGCGAAGTAGTGCTCCAGGCAGCCCGCCAGGGTATCGGCGTCCAGCGCGATGATGCCCTGATAGCGCTCGCCCTGCTCCGGGGTGATGGTGATGATCAGCTGGCCGTTGCCGATCAGGCTCTGCAGCTTGCCATCGCTCGGCAGCTCGCCTTCATAGCGGGCCACGCCGCGCAGCTGCTGGTTGTTGTCACCGTTGATCACGGCCAGACGCACCGGGCCATCGCCCTGCAGTTGCACTGTGATGGAGCCTTCAAACTTGAGGGTGGCGGTCAGCAGGCTGGTGGCGACCAGCAGCTCGCCCAGCAGTTTTTGCACCTGCACCGGGTAGTTCTGGGCTTCCACTACGTGGCGGTAGGTGTGATCCAGCTGGACCAGCTCGCCACGCACTTCGTACTCTTCAAACAGATAGCGATACAGCAGATCTTGGTTGCTCATCATGTATTCCTGGCTTTTCGGTGAGGTAAATCGGGCGGGCTGGGGTTGATGCCAGCCCGGTATCAAATCGGGGTCGGTCAGTACTGTTTGACCTTGAGCAACTGGCGTCGCTCCTGCTTGTCGGGGCGGCGCTCGGGGCTGGGGGCAAACTGGCTGTTGAAGCGGCGCGCCTCGCTGTTCTCGGCCCGCTTTTTCAGGCTCTCGGCGGTCTCTTCATAGAGCTGCTGGGCCAGCGGTGCCGATTTGCGCTGCTCGCTCAAGGCCAGCACCCGCACTTCGCGTTCGTCCTGCCCCTGCCAGAAGCGAATCAGTGCACCCACTTCCACCTGTTTGCCCGGTTTGCTGCGATGACCATTGTAGTGCACCTTGCCCCCGTCTATCTGATCCCGCGCAATGGAGCGGGTCTTGTAGAAACGGGCCGCCCACAACCACTTGTCGAGACGAACCTCGAGGGCACTTTCTGCATGATTGGGCATGAACAGGCTCCATAACGGGGAAAAGAGGTGGTCGATTATACCAGAGCACGGGCTCGGGATAGAAACCGGGCCGCCGCCGCGCGGGGCGCAAACCATGTCAAGGTGATGCAACATATGGGCAGTTTGCTGATTCACAAGGGAAAGTCGGTGCTTTATCGGGGATTCATGGGGACTGGGAGGGGCCTCCATACCGCGCATATAAAGCAGCCGCCCCGGTTGGGGGCGGCTGCGTTCACATCCATCAACCATGTCAGAGTCAGAAGTGATCGTGCTGATCCGGCTTCTTCTGGTCGTGGGGGCCTTCGCTGTGGGCTATGGCTGTGCGGATCAGATCAACCCCGGCGCGGATAATCAGCACCCCCATGTTGACCAGCTTGACGCAGACCCACATGAAGGTGATGAGCAGGATCAGCTTGAGCACTGTCTGGAACGCTTCCAGGAAGTTCTGCTCCAGCTGGGCGGTGAGGCCGTTGGCGCTGGTCATCAGCCAGGTGTAGACCTCGCGCACGAACGGGATGCGGCTTGGCATCTCCAGTACATCCAGTGCGGCAGGAAGCGCCTGGAAGATGACGATGCTGCCGAACAGGATCAAAATGACACCGATGGCGATGCCGAGGAAAAAGCCGAACTGTCTCATGGAGGGCTCCAGCGTTTGCTGCATGAAATTGAAGATAGCCGCCAATAGTAGGGAGTGCCCTGCTTCATCGCAATCATCCGTGCACCGCCAGCGCAGCGGGAACGGCGGCGATCCGGCCGCTACCGTTGCCCAACTATCTGATTTCTGGGAGGCTTGTCGCCATTGTGCATAGGGAAAGCAAATTGATGTCGAGAACCCTCTTTTTACTCTTGTTGGCGTGGTTTGCCGCTCTGCCAGCCCTGAGCGCCGAACCGGCGGCTCCCTCGGCGGCGGCCTGCGCCATCCGCCATCAGGATCAACTGCTGCTGGTGCAGGATCGCATCTCCTCCCGCTATAGCCTGAGCGGTGGCTATATCGATGGCGGTGAGAGTCCGCAGCAGGCGGCACTGCGCGAACTCTTTGAGGAGACCGGCTTGCGGGGGGAGGTGGTGCAGGAGTTGGGTCGCTGGCAGCGAGCGGTTATCTTCGCTTGTCGCACGCTGGAACCCATCGTCGCCCAGCAAGATTCCGATTTTGTCTCGCTGCTGAAAGCTCCCAATCTGGGTGGGGAGATCCTCAACGCCCGCTTGATCGCGGTGGACAAGCTCCCCCGCGAGCAGCGCCGTTTCCCGGATCAGCTCGACTTGCTGCAATCCCAGCTTGCTCAGGTGCCCGAGAGCGAGGTGCGCTGGCAGGCCGATTTTGTGGCGCAGGGCAATGCGCTGCATCAGGCCGAGATCCCGCTGATGATGCGTCTGCAACAGTGGCTGGGGCCCGATGTCTGGTGGCTGTCGGTCAGCAATCTGTTTGGTTCAGGCGGCTTTCAGCTTGCCCTGATACCTTTGCTGCTCCCGCTGCTGGGGTGGCCGCGGCTGCGCCAGTTGCTTTTCGCCATGCTCTGGCTCGGGCTGCTGGTGCAGGCAAGCAAGGAGGGGATCGGCTGGCCGCGCCCCTTCCATCTGCAACCTGAACTGGCAACCCAGAGTGCCCAAGGCTTTGGCATGCCGAGCGGCCATACCGCCTCGGCCTTGCTGTTCTGGGGGGCGCTGCTTGGCTGGCTCTGGCCTGCCCGGCGCGGGCTGGCCTATTCGCTGGCGCTGCTGCTGGCGCTGACCACAGGTCTGGCGCGGGTCTGGCTCGGGGTGCACTTTATCTCTGACGTAGCGGCGGGGCTGCTGATGGGTGCCATACTGCTGGCTGCTTGTCCCTGCTGGCGTACCGATGGGGGTGGGGCAGGCTGGTTGCTGCTGATTGCCGCGGCGCTGGCGCTCGGGGGAATGACCCAATCGGCCCATCTGACCGGTATCGGGCTGGTAGCGCTGGGCCTCTGGCTCGGGGGAAAGGCTGCCCTCGTTCGTGCTGGTTATCCCCCGCTGCTTACAGGGGGCGTCGTGCTGGCGGGCGGCTTGCTGAACGGTGCCGGCCTGTGGCTGTTGCCGCTGCTAACCAGTAGCTCGTTGATCATACTGCTCGGACAGTTTGTGCTCTTTTTCGGGCTGGGGCTCTGGTTGAGCGTCGGCCTCTGGTGGATACTCTCTCTCTTGAAACAAGACTCACGACCCAGGGGCGGACGCCCTGCAAGGGGAACTCTATGAATATGAAAAAAGTGGATTTGGCCAAGATAACCTTGGGGGTGCTGTTTCTCAGCCTCCTGATCATCTCCTGCTTTATGGTGCTGCGCCCCTTCCTGCCCGCACTGGTGTGGGCCACCATGATCACCATCGCTACCTGGCCACTGATGTTGATGGTGCAGCGGTTGCTGTGGGGCAAGCGTGCGCTGGCCGCTCTCTTTATGAGCCTGGTGCTATTGCTGATGTTTGTCATTCCGCTCTTTATGACACTGGCCAATGTGGCGGAGAAAGCCCCCATGCTGATCGAACTGGGGACCAATATCAGCCAGTCGCCTCCGCCCGAGCTGCTCTGGTTGCAGCAGATCCCGCTGGTGGGCGGCAAGCTCTATGACTTCTGGCAGCAAATTCTGGCGAGCGGTGGTCAGGTGCTGTTTGCCAAACTGGCGCCCTACTTCGGCCAGACGGCGCGCTGGCTGGCTGCTCAGGCCGGTAATCTGGGCATGCTGCTGGTCCACTTCCTGCTGACGGTCGGTATCTGTGGTCTGCTCTATCACTCCGGTGAAGTGGTGGCGACCGGCATTCGCCGCTTTGCCCACCGGCTGGCCGGGGATCGCGGTGACAATGCGACCGTGCTGGCTTCCCAGGCGATCCGCGCCGTGGCCATGGGGGTGGTGGTTACTGCGCTGGTGCAATCCTCGGTGGCCGGGGTGGGGCTGTGGATCGCTGGCATCCCCTACACCATGGTTCTGGTGGTGGTAATGTTCCTGCTCATCGTCGCCCAGATAGGTCCCTTTCCGGTGCTGATCTCCTGTGTCGGTTATCTCTACTGGAGCGGTGATACTACCTGGGGCACCTTCCTGCTGGTCTGGTCGCTGATCGCCGGCACAATGGACAACTTCCTGCGTCCCTTCCTGATCAAACGCGGTGCCAATCTGCCCCTCATTCTCATTCTGGTGGGGGTTATCGGCGGCCTGCTGGCGATGGGGATCATCGGTCTGTTTATCGGCCCCGTGGTGCTGGCTGTGGCTTATACCTTGCTGGATGCCTGGATCAAGGAGGGTGACCACCAGTCAGAGGCGACCCATATCGCGGCAGCGCCCAGTATAGATTGACGGTTCTATAAAAAGACGATGCAAAGAGCCGCCCGATGGGCGGCTCTTTTGTTGATGATGACAGCGTCAGGCCAGTTGTTTCATACCTGAGCCGCAGCGGTTGTTCACAGCATCTGCTTGAGGCGATAGAGCAGGTCCAGTGCCTGGCGCGGGGTGAGCTCGTCCGGGCGCACCGCTTCCAGTTCTTCCACCACCGGATGAGGCTGCGGGGCGAGGGCCACCGGTGCCGGGCGGCTTTCACCGGCGGCCACCGGAGTGGCGCTCTCCAGCTCATGCAGCTTGTGGCGGGCCTGCTGGATCACCGATTTCGGTACCCCAGCCAGCGCCGCCACTTGCAGACCGTAGGAGCGGCTGGCCGCCCCTTCCTGCACCGCGTGCATAAAGGCGATGGTGTCGCCGTGCTCCACCGCATCGAGGTGGACGTTGGCCAGCCCGCTCATCAGCTCGGGCAAGCGGGTCAGCTCGAAGTAGTGGGTAGCGAACAGGGTGTAGGCGCCAATCTTGCTCGCCAGCTGTTCGGCACAGGCCCACGCCAGCGAGAGGCCGTCGTAGGTGCTGGTGCCGCGGCCAATTTCGTCCATCAGCACCAGACTGCGGGCGGTGGCGTTGTTGAGGATATTGGCAGTCTCGGTCATCTCCACCATAAAGGTGGAGCGGCCGGAGGCGAGATCGTCTGACGCCCCGATGCGGGTGAAGATACGGTCGATGGGGCCGATGCGGGCGCTGTCGGCGGGGACGAAGGCGCCGATATGGGCCAGTAGCACGATCAGCGCGGTCTGGCGCATGTAGGTCGATTTACCGCCCATGTTGGGACCCGTGATGATCAGCATCCGCCGCTCCCGCTCCAGCCGGATGGGGTTGGCGATAAAGGGATCTGTCATTACCTGCTCAACCACCGGATGGCGGCCCGCCTCGATCAGGATCTGATCCTCATCGATGAGGGTCGGGCAGCGATAGTCGAGGGTCTCGGCCCGCTCGGCCAGGTTGGCCAGTACGTCCAGCTCCGCCAGTGCGGCGGCGGAATCCTGCAGATCGCCGAGGTGGGGCAGCAGGGCATCGAGCAGCTCTTCGTAGAGCCGTTTTTCCAGCGCCAGCGCCTGGGACTGGGCGGTGAGTACCTTGTCCTCGTACTTCTTCAGCTCATCGATGATGTAGCGTTCGTTGTTCTTGAGGGTCTGGCGGCGGATGTAGTGGGCCGGCACCAGATGGCTGTTGGCGCGGCTCACCTCGATATAGAAGCCGTGCACTTTGTTGTAACCCACCTTTAGAGTGTTGATACCGGTCAGCAGCTTCTCCCGCTCCTCGATGCGGGCGAGGCTGGCGGTGGCGCCGTTGGCCAGATCCCGCAGCTCGTCCAGCTCCTGATTGAAGCCGTCACGGATCACGCCACCATCGCGGATCAGCACCGGCGGCACCTCCATCACCGCACGCTCCAGCAGGTCGAGCAGCTCGGGGAAGGTGCTGGCCCGCTCGCGCAGCTGCTGCACCGCTTCGTGTTCGTTATCCGCCAGCAGGCGCTGCAATTCGGGCAACTGGGCGAAAGCCTGACGCAGGCGGGTGAGGTCGCGCGGGCGCGCCGAGCGCAGGGCGAGACGGGCCAGTACCCGCTCCACATCACCCACCTGACGCAGCAGGTTGCCCAACTCGTCGTAGAGGTTTTGCTCGATGAGCTCCTTGATGGTGCTCTGGCGACCTTTCAGGATCACCCGATCGCGGATCGGCTGGTGGATCCAGCGCTTGAGCAGGCGGCTGCCCATAGGGGTGGCGGTACGATCCAGCACCTCGGCCAGGGTATTTTCATAGCCACCGGCCAGATTCTGGGTCAGCTCCAGATTGCGGCGGGTGGCGGCATCCATGATGACCGCATGATCTGGCTGTTCAAGGCGTACGTTGCGGATGTGGGGCAGGGCGGTGCGCTGGGTGTCCTTGACGTACTGCATCAGGCAGCCAGCGGCGCACAGGGCGGTCTCGCTCTTGTCGACGCCAAATCCCACCAGATCCTGGGTGCCGAACTGCTGGCAGAGCAGCTTGCGGGCGGTGCCCAGCTCAAACTCCCACTCCGGGCGGCGACGCAGGCCGCGGCGACCCTCGATATGGTGCAGAAACTCGAAGGATTCTGGATAGAGCAGCTCGGCCGGATTGGTGCGCTGCAGCTCTGCCAGCAGGGTCTCTTCTTTCTCGAACTGATTGATGAAGAAGCGGCCGGAGCTGATATCCATGGTGCCGTAGCCGAAGCGGCGGCCATCGTGGTAGACGGCGGCGATCAGGTTGTCCTGTCGCTCGCTGAGCAAAGCCTCGTCGGAGACGGTGCCCGGGGTGATGATGCGAATGACCTTGCGCTCCACCGGCCCCTTGCTGGTGGCGGGATCCCCCACCTGTTCGCAGATGGCGGCGGATTCGCCGAGCTGCACCAACTTGGCCAGATACCCTTCGATAGCGTGATAGGGCACCCCCGCCATCGGGATGGGGCTGCCGGCCGACTGGCCGCGCTTGGTCAGGGAGATATCGAGCAATTGGGAGGCCTTGCGGGCATCGTCATAGAACAGCTCGTAGAAGTCGCCCATCCGGTAGAACAGCAGGATCTCCGGGTTCTCGGCCTTGAGGGCAAGGTACTGCTGCATCATGGGCGTGTGGGCGCTGAGATTGGCGCTTGGCGCGGCGCCAGTAGCTTGGTGTTGTGCGGTCATGTTCTATTCCAGAAGGGGCCTCTGCGGGCCCGGGTCTGCGGTGATGAGCCTTGAGCTTGATGGCGCCATTCTACACATAAGCGCCGCGCCGGGGGAGGTTGGCTCACACCACCATTTGGCTGATGCGAGTCATCAGCCTTGTGACAATCAGCTCAGTTGCGAGGGGCTGCGGCGGGATCGCATAATGTGCCCTTTCCACGAATCAGAAGGAGCTGTGATGAAACTGGACGCAGAGATAGAGCACCTCGCCATCGAGCTGGGGCGGGCCCTTGGTCAACGGGGCTGGCTGGCTGCGACCGCCGAATCCTGTACCGGCGGTGGAGTGGCTACGGCCATCACCGACATCGCGGGTAGCTCCGGCTGGTTCGATCGCGGCTTTGTCACCTACACCAACGAGGCCAAGCAGCAGATGCTGGGGGTGAGCCGCGAGAGCCTTGAGCGGCACGGCGCGGTGAGCGAGGCGGTGGTGCTGGAGATGGCCCGCGGCGCGCTGGCGCACTCGTCTGCCTCCATCAGCGTTGCCATCAGCGGCATCGCCGGCCCCGGCGGTGCGACCGAGGGCAAGCCGGTCGGCACCGTCTGGTTCGCCTGGGCCGACAGCAATGGCCGCCACCACTCTCTGCTGGCCCGCTTCGACGGGGATCGCCGGCAGGTGCGCCAGCAGGCGGTGAGACAGGCCTTGTCGGGTCTGTTGGCCCTGCTCAGATAAATTGGGCTTGATACTGTATGAATAGACAGTATACTTAGCCCAACTTCATTTTTTACTCACGATTTCCAGCGGAGATTGGCATGGATCAGAACAAACAGAAGGCACTGGCGGCTGCGCTGGGTCAGATTGAAAAGCAGTTCGGCAAAGGCTCCATCATGCGTCTGGGCGACAGCAAGACCATGGATATCGAAGCCATCTCCACCGGCTCCCTCTCTCTGGACGTGGCGCTGGGGATCGGTGGTCTGCCGTGCGGTCGTATCGTCGAGATCTACGGCCCGGAATCTTCCGGTAAAACCACCCTCACCCTGCAGGTGATCGCCGAAGCCCAGAAGAAGGGCAAGACCTGTGCCTTCGTCGATGCGGAGCACGCGCTGGATCCCATCTATGCCGCCAAGCTGGGCGTCAACGTCGACGACCTGCTCATCTCCCAGCCGGATACCGGTGAACAGGCGCTGGAGATCTGCGACATGCTGGTGCGCTCCAACGCCGTTGACGTCATCATCGTCGACTCCGTGGCGGCCCTGACTCCGAAAGCGGAAATCGAAGGCGAGATGGGTGACTCCCACGTTGGCCTGCAGGCTCGTCTGATGTCCCAGGCGCTGCGCAAGCTGACCGCCAACATCAAAAACGCCAACTGCCTGTGCATCTTCATTAACCAGATCCGGATGAAGATTGGCGTCATGTTCGGCAGCCCGGAGACCACTACCGGTGGTAACGCACTCAAGTTCTACGCCTCCGTGCGTCTGGATATCCGTCGTACCGGCGCCATCAAGGAAGGCGACGAAGTGGTCGGTAACGAGACCCGCGTCAAGGTAGTGAAGAACAAGGTGGCACCTCCCTTCAAGCAGGCCGAATTCCAGATCTTCTACGGTGCCGGCATCTCCAAAGAGGGCGAGCTGGTGGATCTCGGCGTCAAGCACAAGCTGATCGACAAGGCGGGCGCCTGGTACAGCTACAACGGCGAGAAGATTGGTCAGGGCAAGGCCAACGTGATGAAGCTGTTCGCCGAGAACAAGGCGCTGGCTGGC
Organism: Aeromonas sp. 600282; assembly: GCF_049175755.1. Classification (NCBI taxonomy): domain Bacteria; kingdom Pseudomonadati; phylum Pseudomonadota; class Gammaproteobacteria; order Aeromonadales; family Aeromonadaceae; genus Aeromonas; species Aeromonas sp. 600282. Next base: position 228,457 of record NZ_JAAKVR010000004.1, read on the forward strand.
GAAGTGGAAGCCAAACTGCGCGAGCTGCTGCTCTCCGGTGCCGTACCTGTCGATGACAAGGCTGCACCGGTTGAGGCAGAAGAGTTCGATGCCGAAAGCGAACAAGAGTTCGAATAAGGAACAAAGGAAGGCCGGGTAGATACCCGGCCTTGTTATTTATGATGGTAGATGAATCCGTGACCGAACCGCTCGAGCCCGCCGAGCCGACCTTTGCCGAACAGCTGGCCGCTGCCCGCGGCTATGCCATGCGCAGTCTGGCCCGCCGCGAGAGTGCCGAGTCGGAGCTGGCCAGACGCTTGCGCCAGCAGGGCTATCAGGAAGAGGTGATCGAGGCGGTGGTCGACTACTGCCGCGGTTACAACTGGGTCAATGACGAGCGATATGGTGCCATGGCGGTGCGGGCCGGTGCCGCCAAGGGACATGGCCCGCTCAAGATCCGTTTCGACCTGCGTCGCAAGGGACTGAACGATGGCCAGATCGATGCCGCCTTTGAGCAGCCGGAGCTGGACTGGTTCGAGCTTGCCTTCGAACTGCTGGAGCGACGGGCAAAAATTGCCGATCTGGCCGATTTCAAGCTGCGGATGAAGTGGCTCAAATATCTGCTGGGGCGCGGCTTTACCCAGGATCAGGCCCGTTATGCCATCTCGGCCCTGCAGGAGCGGGAGGAGTAACGCCACTGCGTGGCAACAGTCGTTTCACCTCTCCTTGTGGCCGGTTTTTCCTGCCGGCTCAGTAGGTTGCGAGCGCAATTCCGAAAAAGCCGTCTTTTGTTCATCTCATTCCTCTTTATGCGCTGCTTTTTTGCCTCTCGACAGTGAAAAAAGCCACTGTGAGCAGTGCCGCTCTTTTCTGGCCCGTTTATGTGCGCTTTTTCGCCCGTGGCGGCCCTGTCCGTTTTACTTTACCCCGCAGAAAACTTACATTAATGCGGTTAAAAGTCCGTATTCGAATCAAGCAGGATTTTCCATGTATATGTCCACGTCAGAGATTCGCGCTGCGTTTCTCGAGTATTTCCGTTCCCAGGGGCACCAGGTTGTCTCCTCCAGCTCGCTGGTACCGCATAACGACCCGACCCTGTTGTTTACCAACGCGGGTATGAACCAGTTCAAGGACGTGTTCCTTGGCGCAGACAAGCGTGCCTACAATCGCGCGACGACTTCCCAGCGTTGCGTGCGTGCCGGTGGTAAGCACAACGATCTGGAAAACGTCGGCTATACCGCTCGTCACCACACCTTCTTCGAAATGCTGGGCAACTTCAGCTTCGGTGACTACTTCAAACAGGATGCCATCAAGTTTGCATGGGGCTTCCTGACCGAGGTGCTGCAACTGCCGAAAGATCGCCTGCTGGTGACCGTCTACGCGACTGATGATGAAGCTTTCGATATCTGGGAAAAAGAGGTCGGTGTCCCGGCCGATCGCATCGTGCGCATCGGTGACAACAAGGGTGCCCCTTACGCTTCCGACAACTTCTGGGCGATGGGTGACACCGGCCCGTGCGGTCCCTGCACCGAGATCTTCTATGACCACGGCGATCACATCTGGGGTGGCCGTCCCGGCTCACCGGAAGAGGATGGCGACCGTTTCATCGAGATCTGGAACGTGGTGTTCATGCAGTTCAACCGTCAGGCTGACGGCACCATGGAGCCGCTGCCGCGTCCGTCCGTGGATACCGGCATGGGTCTGGAGCGTATCTCCGCCATCATGCAGGGTGTGCACTCCAACTACGAAATCGACATCTTCCAGGCGCTGATCAAGAAAGCGGCCGAGATTGTCGGCACTACCGATCTGAGCAACCAGTCCCTGCGCGTCATCGCTGACCACATCCGCTCCTGCGCCTTCCTGGTGGCAGATGGCGTGATGCCGTCCAACGAAGGTCGTGGCTATGTGCTGCGCCGCATCATCCGCCGCGCCGTGCGTCACGGTCGCAAGCTGGGCGCTACCGATGTCTTCTTCTACAAACTGGCTGCCGAGCTGGCAGTGCAGATGAAGGATGTCGCTGCCGAGCTGATCGCCCAGCTGCCGCTGGTCGAGCGCGTGCTGCGCATCGAAGAGGAGCAGTTCGTCCGCACGCTGGATCGCGGTCTGCTGCTGCTGGAAGACGCTCTGGCCAACCTGGGCGATGCCAAGGTTATTCCGGGTGAAGTGGTGTTCAAGCTCTATGACACTTACGGCTTCCCGGCCGACCTGACTGCCGACGTGGTGCGCGAGCGCGAGATCGGCATCGACGAAGAGGGCTTCAAGGCCGAGATGGAGAAGCAGCGTGCTCGTGCCAAAGAGGCTTCCAGCTTCGGCGTGAACTACAACGAGATGCTCAAGCTCGACTTCGAGACCCCCTTCACCGGTTACAAGACCCTGACCGAGCGTACCCGCGTGGTCGGTATCTACAAGGGTGTGGAAGAGGTGAGCGGTCTTATCGCCGGTGACGAAGCGGTCATCGTGCTGGAGCAGACCCCCTTCTATGCCGAGTCCGGTGGTCAGGTCGGTGATAGCGGTATCCTGAAAGTGGACGACGGCATCTTTGCCGTGACTGATACCCTGAAAGCGGGCAAGGCGATCATCCACAAGGGTTACATGGAGCTGGGCACCCTGGAGAAGGGCGCCGAAGTGGAAGCCGTGGTTGACGCTGACCGTCGTCAGGCCATCGCCCTGAACCACTCCGTGACTCACCTGCTGCACGCTGCCCTGCGTCAGGCACTGGGCGAGCATGTCACCCAGAAAGGTTCTCTGGTTGGTGCCGAGCGCATGCGTTTCGACTTCTCCCACTTCGAGGGGCTGACCATGGCGACCATTCGCCGGGTCGAGGAGCTGGTCAACAACCAGATCCGCGCCAACCACGAAATCACCACCCAGCTGATGGATCTGGAAGCGGCCAAGTCCGCCGGTGCCATGGCGCTGTTTGGTGAAAAATATGAAGACGACGTGCGCGTGGTGCGCATGGGTGACTACTCCACCGAGCTGTGCGGCGGTACTCACGCCAAGCGCACCGGTGATATCGGCTTCTTCAAGATCATCGCCGAGAGCGGCATCGCTGCTGGCGTGCGCCGTATCGAAGCGGTGACCGGCAAAGCGGCCATCGACTTCATGCATCAGGTTGGCGAGCAGATTGAAGAGGCTGCCGCCCTGGTGAAAGGCGACCAGTTCTGCATCGCCGACAAGGTTCGCCAGATGCTGGACAAGGCCAAGATGATGGAGCGCGAGCTGGAGCAGCTCAAGGCCAAGCTGGCCGCTCAGGCCGGTAACGACCTGCTGGGTCAGGTGATCGAGATCAACGGTCAGAAGGTGCTGGTTGCAGCGCTGGAAGGGGCCGATCCGAAATCCCTGCGCGGCATGCTGGACGAACTGAAGAACCAGATGAAGTCCGGTGTTGTACTGCTGGCCACCTGTGCCGACGGCAAGGTTAACCTGATCGCCGGTGTCACCAACGACCTGACCGGCAAGGTCAAGGCCGGGGAACTGGTCAATCTGGTTGCCCAGCAGGTGGGTGGCAAGGGCGGTGGCCGTCCGGACATGGCACAGGCGGGTGGTACCCAGCCTGAGGCGGTGCCGGCAGCGCTGCAATCCGTTCACTCCTGGCTGGAAGAGCGCCTGTAATCGGGCGAGGTGATCTGTGGCACTCTATGTACAGAAGTACGGCGGCACCTCGGTCGGCACACTGGAGCGGATCGAGGCGGTAGCTGAGCGGGTCGAGCAGACCCGCGCCCAGGGACACGACGTGGTGGTGGTTGTCTCCGCCATGTCGGGCGAAACCAACCGGCTGCTGGGCATGGCCCAGCAGCTGGATCCTGATGCCAACCGGCGGGAGATGGATGTACTGGTCTCCACCGGTGAGCAGGTCACCATAGCGCTGCTGGCGATCGCGTTGAACAAACGCGGTTGTCCTGCGGTCTCAATGACCGGTGATCAGGTGCGGATTCATACCGATTCCGCCTATGGCAAGGCGCGCATCACCCACATCGACACCGGGCTGGTTCATGCCGAACTGGCTGCGGGCAAGGTGGTGGTGATCGCCGGTTTCCAGGGCCGTGACGAGCATAACGCCATCACGACGCTGGGCCGCGGCGGTTCGGATACCACGGCGGTTGCTGTAGCGGCGGCCATCAAGGCCGATGAGTGCCAGATCTTTACCGATGTGGATGGGGTATACACCACGGATCCGCGCATCGAGCCCAAGGCGCGTCGTCTTGACACCATCACCTTCGAGGAGATGCTGGAGATGGCCAGTCTCGGCGCCAAGGTGTTGCAGATCCGCTCGGTGGAGTTTGCGGGCAAGTACCGCGTCCCGCTGCGGGTGCTGTCGAGCTTTATCGATGGAGAGGGAACCTTAATCACATATGGAGGTGATAGGATGGAAGCTCCCCTGGTATCCGGGATCGCTTTTAACCGCAACGAGGCCAGCCTGACCATTCTGGGCGTGCCGGACAGACCAACCGTTGCCGCGCAGATCCTGAATCCGATCAGTGACGCCAACATTGATGTCGACATGATTGTGCAGAACACCCTGGGAGATGGCACCGCCGACTTCACCTTCACGGTGAATCGTGATGACTATCGCCGCGCCCGGGCACTGCTGGAGGAGACCGCCACCGAACTTGGCGCCTCCTGCGTGCAGGGAAATGGCGAAATTGCCAAGGTTTCCATTGTCGGTGTCGGCATGTGGAACCATCCCGGTGTTGCGCGCACCATGTTCAAGGTATTGGGCGAGGAGGGGATCAACATGCAGTTGATCTCGACCTCTGAAATCAAAATCTCTGTGGTAATTGACGAGAAGTATCTGGAGCTGGCGGTGCGGGCCCTGCACGCGGCTTTCGGGTTGGATCAGGCACCGCAAGAGCAGCCCTTGGGCTAACAATCTCTGATTGATTTAGTTTCAACCATTTACCATATCGGTATCTTTGTTAGATAATGTCGCATATCGATATAAAAACAAAACAGGATACAGGAGCAAGCGAATGCTTATTTTGACTCGTCGTGTTGGGGAAACCCTGATGATTGGTGATGAAGTGACTGTCACCGTACTGGGCGTTAAAGGCAACCAGGTCCGTATCGGTGTTAACGCACCGAAAGAGGTCTCCGTACACCGCGAAGAGATCTACCAGCGCATCCAGGCCGAGAAAGTTCCGGGCCAACCGGGCTTCTAAGCCACTTTCATGGCTGTGACAAGGCGACACCTCATGTGTCGCCTTTTGTTTTTTCTCGGCCCCTGAAATCGCCCTGCAGGGCGCGAATCTGCGGGATAAGTGTCGATATTGTTTGAATATTCCACGCTTTGACCAAATGCTGAGCGAACGCACTTTTTTCTCCAAAAAAGTGTTTGACTAAAAATCCCTGTGAAGTATTATCAGCCCCGCAAACGGAGAGGTGGCCGAGAGGCTGAAGGCGCTCCCCTGCTAAGGGAGTATGCGGCTTATACCCGCATCGGGGGTTCGAATCCCCCCTTCTCCGCCATTTGCGCCCGTAGCTCAGCTGGATAGAGTACCTGGCTACGAACCAGGTGGTCAGAGGTTCGAATCCTCTCGGGCGCACCA